>PLTD01000217.1 GCA_003165335.1 Rhodospirillales bacterium
TTTGTGGCGGTTAAGAGCGAAGCGGCCCAGGCGAGCGGCCTTGTGTTCCGTGCGCGCGATCTGCTGGTGCGCCAGCGGACCCAGATCATCAACGCCCTGCGCGGCCACCTGACAGAATGCGGGTGGGTCGTCGCCAAAGGGACTGCTCACGTTGCACAGCTCACGCTCATCGAGAGCCCAACCGCTCAGCTTCCTGCGGAGGTTCGTCAATGCCTTGGTGTACTCGCCGCCTCTTTGAAGGATTTGGACGAGAAAATCGATCTGCTCGACGGCGAGATCACCAAGCGCGCCAAGCAGGACCCTGTTGCACGTCGGCTCACGACCATCCCGGGTATAGGCCCGATCACGGCCACAGCGATTGCCGCATTGGCACCGCCAGTCGGGAGCTTCAGCAAAGGACGCGACTTCGCCGCGTGGGTAGGGCTGACGCCGCTACAAAAATCGACCGGCGGTAAACAGAAACTCGGCGCAACATCGAGGATGGGTGAACGGACCATACGCCGCTTGCTTATCATCGGAGCCAGTGCGGTCGTTCGGCAGGCTGCGCGTCGTGGCGCACCCAAGGATTCTTGGCTGGCGCGCATGCTCGCGCGCAAGCCGCGCATGCTCGTGACAGTCGCCTTGGCCAACAAGACGGCCCGCATCGTGTGGGCGCTCTTAACCAAAGGCGAGGTCTATAAGGCTCCGGTTGTTGTCGCGGCATAGCCCGCTCAGCGACCAGAGGTCGTCGGGGGTGTAGAAGAGGGCAGAGGAAAGTATGGCGTAACAGTCGACGAGACGAGGTTGGAAAAACCAGGCAAACTCACTGCGCTTCAAGCGCGCGAATGTGATTTGGACCCGACCTGCGAACTCCCATACGGGCCCGCTACCAATAAATGGCAGCACTCAAGGCCGGACAGATGGCAGCACTCGACTACACGCAAAAACCTTTCTCAGAATCTTCTTGCATCCAATGGGGCGTCCACAGATGAGTTGGGCGCCGGAAATGCCCCGCGATCAGCTTGTCGTTCGCAAGGCCTTTATTACTGTCGATACAATCGACGACCTAATTCGCGATGCCGGATTCTCAGGAGAAATAGATTTCTTGACCGTCGATCTCGACGGAAACGATTATCACATATTGGAAAAAATCAGCGCTGTATCTCCGCGAGCTATATGCGTCGAATACAATTCGAACATTCCAGCCGACGTAGATTGGAAGATGCAGCGCAAGGACGATCATGTTTGGGACAACCTAGACGATCGCGTTGGCGCGTCACTGAAAGCCCTGGAAATTATGTTGGGACGGCGGGGTTACGCGCTCGTCGGTTGCAGTCTGGCTGGCGTTAACGCCTTTTTCGTGCGGCGCGACCTTGCCGAGGGCAAATTCGCCGAACCCTTCACCGCCGAGAACCAGTTCCACACTTGGCGGTTCTTTTACAAAACCGCGCATTTCGTCACCAACTGGCGAGAATGGCCGGTGCGGCGCTAGGCGCTGAACCTCTCCGCCGCCATCAACGCCCGCACATGGGCCGCGGCCGAAGACGCGAGAGCGTCGAGGTCATAGCCGCCCTCAAGCACCGAGACGATGCGCCCGCTGGCATGGCGACGCGCAACATCAGCCAGTGCCTCGGTCGCCCAGGCAAAATCCGCCTCATCGAGTTCAATCGACGCCAGCGGGTCGCGGTAGTGGGCGTCAAACCCGGCTGAGATCATCAGCAGTTCAGGCTCGTAATTGTCCAGCGCCGGCAAGATAAGGCCCTCGAACGCCGCGCGAAACTCGGTGCCGCCGTCGCCGGACGACAGCGGCGCGTTGACGATATTGCCGTACAGGCCAAGTTCCCGCGCCGATCCGGTGCCGGGATAGAAAGGATGTTGGTGGGTCGAGGCATAAAGCCAGCCATCGCGAGCGGCGGTCATGGTCTGGGTGCCATTGCCGTGATGGACGTCGAAATCGACGATGGCAATGCGCTTCAACCCATGCGCCACCTCGGCATGGGCTGCGCCGACGGCAACGGAGTTGAACAAGCAGAAGCCCATCGCCTGCCCCGGCTCGGCATGATGCCCCGGCGGCCGGACCGCGCAAAACGCGGTTGCCGACCCAGCCATAGCTCCCGCGACCTGCGGCTTTACCACCGCATCTACCGCAGCGATTACGGCCCCCGCCGCGCGCAATGCCGCACGGCCGGAACCAGGCGACATGACGGTGTCCGCATCGACCCGCGCGAAGCCGTGATTCGGAACCGAACCCAGCAGCGACGCAACAAATCCGGCGCCATGCACCCGCCCGATTTGTTCAACCGTCGCCAGCGGAGCCTCACGACGGTCCAGTGCCGCGAAGTCAGGGTGGTCCAGCGCCGCCAGCACCGCCTTCAGACGCTCCGGGCGCTCGGGATGGCCCGGGCCGGGGTTGTGGGCGACGCAGTCGGGGTGGGTGAACAGGATGGTCATGCGCCCTCCGGCGGCCACAACCAGGCCGCGCCCCGCACTCCGCTGTCGTCGCCGTGCAAAGCCGGCACCACCGGCGTCGAGACCCCGTCGGAAAAGCACCATTCCGCCATCAGCGCAGGCAACGGCTCATAGAGCCCGGCCAGCCGCGAGACGCCGCCGCCGATTACCACGACATCCGGATCGAGAATATTGATGACACCGGCCAGCGCCCGTGCCAGCCGTCCGCGATGTCGGGCCAACGTCGCCAGCGACGGCGCATCTTCCGAGGCCGCGATCTCGGCGGCGGTGAGCTGATCGCCGGTCGCTGCCAGATGGTCCGCCGCCATACCGGGACCTGAAAGCCAGGTTTCGATGCAGCCATGCTTGCTGCAGTAGCATGCGCGCCCCGGCAGCTCATGCGCCAAGGCCCAGGGCAGCGGATTGTGCCCCCATTCGCCAGCGATGGCGTTACGGCCGCTCATCGGTCGTCCGTCGATGGCAATGCCGCCCCCACAACCAGTTCCCAAAATCACGGCGAAGACGACATGCGCCCCCGCCCCCGCCCCATCCGTCGCCTCCGAGACAGCCAAACAGTTGGCATCGTTAGCTACCCTGACCGGGCGCCCCAGCGCCCCAACCAAGTCCCGGTCGAATGGCTGACCATTCAGCCATGTCGAATTGGCGTTCTTCACCAGCCCAGTCTTTAGAGACAAAGCCCCCGGCATGCCGATTCCAACCGAGGCTTGGCCTGGCGACGCGCCCGCACGGCGTTCGAGATCGACGACCAGTCCGGCGATAGCGCGAAGCGTTCCGGGATAGTCTTCGCGTGGTGAGGCAACGCGCCCCCGCGCCCGCACGCCTCCGTCGGCGTCGAGCGCGATTCCGGAGATCTTTGTCCCGCCGAGGTCAATGCCGATTCGAAGCAATGCAGCCTCATCAATTTGTGCGCTTGATGTTGTAAACGCCCACCGCGATAAACGTCCATCGCCAAGGGGAAGCAGAATGACCGACGCACATGCATGGAAGATGCGCTATGCGCCCCATATCGGACTGATGGCGCCCGATGCGCCTCTTTTCCTGCATAGTGCCGGCTCCGCCGAGCCGGTGGCGCAGATCAACTATCTCGCCGAACTAGGATTTGCGGGGATCGAGGATAATTTTCTGCGCATCCGCCCGCCCGAAGTTCAGGAGCGCATGGGCGCAGCGCTTGCCCGCCATAACATGACGATGGGTTGCTTCGTCAATAACCCGATGCATTGGAATCGCCCGCTCTGGGGCCTGGATACGCCTGAGGCACGCAAGCAGCTAAAGCGCGACCTTAGCGAATCGATCGAAGCAGCGGGACGCACCGGCGGCAAATATTTAACGGTCGTCAGTGCTCACGACCCGGCGACCCCGGTAGCCTACCAACGCACGAGCATGGTCGAGAATCTGAAGCGCCTCGCCCCGCTGGCGGAAAAGGCAGGGGTCATATTGGCGCTTGAGACAGTGGACTCCAGCCGCTGGCCCGGCATGCTGCTGCACCATATTCCCGACGCCTATGCGGTTGCGAAGGCTGTGAACAGCCCGGCGGTCAAGCTCGTGTATGATTTCGGCCATATCGCGCCGATGGACGGCAATGTCCTCCAGAATCTGAAAGCCGTTTGGGATATGGTCGCCATCATTCAGGTGGCGGACATTCCCGGACGGCTTGAGTTGGGCAGCGGCGAATTGAACTGGGTCAATATCTTTCGCACGATCCGCAGCCTGGGCTATACCGGGCTGATCGAACTGGAGCACCTGATCTCCGAGCCCGGAATAGAGGGCGAGGCTATGGTGCTGGATAATCTGCGTGCGATCGACGCCGCAGTCTGACATTGGGAACAGGGGAAGCAATGAGCACCATCAATCACCGTATGGTGAAGACCAACGGCATCAATATGCATATCGCCGAAGCCGGCGAGGGACCGCCGGTGGTTATGGTTCATGGTTTTCCCGGGCTTTGGTACAGCTGGCGGCACCAGCTTCCGGCACTAGCCGCCGCCGGCTGGCACGCGATTGCTGTCGACCAACGCGGATATGGCCGGACCGACCGCCCGACCGACCCCAAGGTGTATGACGCCGATTATGTCGCGAACGACATGCTGGGTCTGCTCGATGCGCTAGGCGAAAAGAAGGCGGTCTTCATCGGTCATGATTTCGGGGCGCAGCTGGTCTTCAACCTGGCGGTGCGCCATCCTGACCGGGTCGCCGCCGTCATCGGTATGGCCTGCCCCTATGACTTCGACCTGGCCGGCCGCGGTGGCATGGGATCGAAGCCGAAAAGGGACAAAAGCGACTTCACCGCCGAGTTCGCCGACCCCGATATGCGGCCAAGCGAAGTCTTCGCCAAAGCCGCCAAGCAGCATTTTCTGCACCTGCATTATTTCCAGGAGATCGGCCCCGGCGAGAAGGAGCTGGGTGCGCAGCCCCGCGAGTTCCTGACGCGCCTGTTCTGGGCGCTTTCGCCACGGGGCAACCTCTTGGGCTGGACCAAGCACAAGACTGAAGGCACCGGATATCTCGACGTGCTGGAAAAGCCGGCGATGGACCTGCCCTGGCCATGGATGTCCTCTGAAGATATGGACACCTACGTCGCCGAATTCACTCGGCAGGGTGGGGACAAGACCTTCATCGGCGGTCTAAACTCTTACCGCGTCGCCGACCGGAACTGGGAGCTGGGAGCCAAATGGGCCGACGCCAATATCGAGGTGCCAACCGCCTTCATCGCCGGCTCCCACGACCCGGTCCTGAAGATGATCCGCCCCGACGCCATCGACATCATGCGCAGCCGCACCCCTGACCTGCGCCAAGTCACCATCATCCCCGACGCCGGCCACTTCGTTCAGCAGGAACAGCCGGCAGCGACAAACGCCGCAATCCTGAGCTTCCTGGATTCTGTGCGCGGGGAGATTTCTTGAAAGCAAACGCCAAGGCGCCAAGACATCAAGGCAGGTAAGAATCAAACCGCAGATTACACAGATTTTCGCAGATTATGATTTTTTTGCTGCGCGGCTTTCCGCCGCCGAAGGGGATAACAATCGGATTTCATCTGCGAAATCTGCGTAATCTGCGTATAAAACCGGATTTCCTTGGCGTCTTGGCGCCATCTTGGTGTTTCTCTTACGTCATCGGAGACCGAATATGATCATCGCCATCACATCCGCCGGCACCCTGGAACTCAACGAGCCGAACGACTTCAAGGGCTTCAAGATCGCCGTGGAGAAAATCGGCATGACTGACGCCCAGATCGAGGTGGCGCTGGACGGCGTCGCGACGATGGACGCGGCGCACGACCATGCCTGGGTCAGGCAGGACGCGCTTAGGAACTGGAAGGGCAAGCCCCAGCCGACCGAATGGATCGAATCCTTCGACAAAATGATCGAAAAGGTGAAACCTTACGGCTGGATCGACGAAGCCAATGGCGCTGTGCGGGGCCATATCGAACGCGCTGGCTGAGGTAGGCCAACAAATGCCAATCGGCAAGATGAGTCCCAGGCAGATATTCTGGGTAAAATCTCTTGGGCGATGGAAAGGTACCCCTGGGATATTGCTACTTTTACTCGGCTTTTCGATACCATTCACCGGCTCGTATAGTCGCAATTCGGCGACGGGCCATATTTATCTCAATCATTTAAGGCCATTTGGCTGGTTCTACCAGACACGACGGGAGAACAGCTTGCTCTCGTGGACCATATTCGCTGGGACGGCCCTGGTGCTTAGCGCGGCCTTAGCAAAACGCTAATCGAAAGCTATGATCCAGTTTCCGCTCATCTACCGCCGCGACCGTCAGACTGCGATCCTTTGGCTAACCGCAAAAAATAGTTACCGAATAGTCGAGCAAATTACAGCGACACAAGGGAATACGATGACCCAACTTACAGTCAGCGTCGACGCCGAAGGCACAATGCATTTGGGACCGCGGGATATTCCGATGCCGGGGTCGATCAGTGACAACGCCAAGAAGTTCTTAAGCTCGATATTTCCCTCCCCGCCGCAGCCGGCGGCCAGCGACAGCGAAAGCTGGAAAAAAGTCATCGCTGCTGCCAATGGCATGTTCGAGCCGGTCGTGGATCGGTGGTTGGCTACAGTTCCGGCAACTGTGGAGACACAGACCATCGCGGGCGTAACCGTCCATAAGGCGACGCCCAAGACCATCAAATATCCCGACCGGGCCCATCTGCGTATCCACGGCGGGGCCTGGGTGTTCATGGGCGGCAAATTCTCAAAGGGGGAGGCGGTGGTAACTGCGGCTGAGTTTGGCTGCGTCACCTATGGGCTGGACTACCGGATGCCGCCCGACCATCCCTTCCCTGCGGCAGTCGAAGATGGATTGGCTGTCTATCGCCATATGCTGGAGCATTATGACCCGAAGAAGATCGCGATTTCCGGCGCCTCTGCCGGCGGCAACCTGTCGGCGACGGTAACGCTCAAGATCCGCGACAGCGGCCTGCCGATGCCGGCTGCCATCGGGCTGCTGACTCCTGCCACAGACTTGACTTGGTCCAGCGACACGATCAACACCAACGCCGGCATCGACACGGTGCTGCGGCCCGGGGGCAACGTGGCAAAGCTTTACGCAGGCGGGCACGACCTGACCAACCCCTATATTTCCCCGATCTTCGGCGACTATACAAAGGGCTTCCCACCCACTTTCCTGCAATCCGGCACGCGCGACCTCTTGCTGTCGGATACGGTGCGCCTGCACCGCAAGCTGTTGAACGCCGGAATTCCGGCTGAACTGCATGTCTGGGAAGCGATGCCTCATGGCGGTTTCGGTGGCATCTTCGGCAACCCGACACCCGAAGACGCGGAAATGTCGGCCGCGCTGGTAAGTTTTGTGGATCGGATATTGGGCTAGGCCCGCTTGGGCTATTTCGATCGCCCAGTGTCGACCGAGACGCGCATTTCCTGGTGTGAGTCCTTGATCGCGTCCAACACCGCCTGCGGGTCCGCGGGCACGGAAAAAGCGGCGGCTTCGCTATCGACCCGATCGTTGATCATGGGGTTATCGCGGCGCGATTCCTCAATCAATTGAATGATCTTCGCGCTCTTCTGTTCACTCAACATCGCCAACTCCAGCGTCAACTGCTCGCGATGTTCCCCGATTTCCTTTTCTCTCTGTGTCGTCATGAGAATCAGCACAGTGATATAAATGGCGATCACCTCCCCAATGTCCTGCAATATTTGAAACGGCGGCGGATCGAACGCCCGTCCGTCGGCATTGAGCACGAGATTGACCGCGACCCATCCGATGATCGCAATCGTGAGATAGCCGATCATCAACGGGCGCCCTACCCACCGCACGGTCTGTTCGACGACACGCTGAACCCGGGTCGCCTCCCGCAAATGGCGCGCGTGCAATTCGGCTATGGCATCTATTGTCTGCTGTATGTGATCGGGGATGTTCGGTTCTGGCATAACTGGGCAACCTGACGTTTTGAAAGGTAAGGAGGCGCTTTCTCCTTCTCAACACCGTCAGCCCGCCAAGGTGCCATCCGCGAGAAATCTCGCCGCCATCATGGATCGGAAATTGGGCTGGACCGCCCTTTACATTCCCTCGCCGGGGAGGAAGCAGCGGATCGCGGGCAGGCCGTCGATATGATAGAACCAGACCTCGGCATGGCCGAGCTTGTTAGGGCCGTGAATCACCGCCTCATCCGGCACCTGAACCCAGTGACCCTCGATCAGCACCCGATAGCCCTTGGTGTTCGTATCCCACTGCACGTCGCTGGGGCGCCATCCGTCCGCTGTAGCGCAGCAGGCAACACCAGGCCCATTTGTGAGGCTGGTCACCCAGGCCTGAATTTCGGGCGAATTGTTGTCCTGCTTGTCCAGGTCGTGAGCGATGGCCGTGGGAACTGCAACAGCCATTGCCATCAGGCAGATGGACAAGGCACGCGCGACTCCGGTCGGTGATCTGGTGGTCCGCATTCAGAAACGTCTCTTCTCTAAAGACAGTTCGCCATATTGAGTTGACGCGAGTCGCATTTATGCGCTCATGCTTCCTGATCGCAACCAAAACAATATTAGGCTGATATCACCTGATTTCTCGTCAATTCAACATAAATCCAACAGGTTTCTAAGCTTCCATCCTATCCATCAGCGATAATCAAGAAATCGCAGAATAGCCAAATCTTGACCAACCAAAAGATCATCGAAAAAGCGAGCCACGATTCCTTTGAATTTGACTATGAACATAACGTCATATTTTACCGGGGCGCGGTCATTTATTTGGCGCCCCTTGAAGCTGATATATTGCGTGTACTGCTGAACAACCGGGCCCGACCGACGCCCATGGGGGTTTTGATCAGACGGGTTTACGGCGGCAGCGAACCCGATAGCGCAGCCGTGTCGATACGAGTCGCCATACATTCTCTGCGAAAGAAAATCCAAGCGACCGGCATGAGCATTCGAGCTAAGCCGCGCATCGGATATGAAATTGACGCGTCGGCAATCCCGGAACTGAATCGGCGATTGAGCGACAAAATCCTGCTGGCACTAAATCTCGCGCGCTCGACCGGCGAACCCGAGATTGCCGCCTTTCTGGAAACGGCGCTCAATATCGCAGAGAAAAAGCGCGAAGACTTGGCCACACAGAATCGTCGACAAAATGCGGCACGCGAAGCTGAATTGGGTCTGCCGAACCCCAAAACCCTCAGATAACGTAATTCTTACCCTTTACCCGCCATTGTCCCCAGCAGGGCAATGGCGGGCGGAACTATGGCTGAGTTCGCAAAGCAGCATTCATCACGATGGCGCAACCCCATACAGGGGCTCTGTGGAGCAGGAGGTCTCGCAACGTTGGCGGTTTTCGCGGGCTGCGCCAGCGAATCACCGAGCCCGATCGAAAGCCAGATCTCCTACAAAACCAACGTCCTGACGCTCACCCATGCAGTCCATTTTAGTCCGGGGTCGGTCGTTCCAGATTCCGATCAGGAATAGAGCCTCGTACTTTTTGTGTCGTCAATCGGGACGGCTAAGGACGATGACGTACTGTGGCGGTTGCAAGGGACCTTTCAGCCGATGCGAGACGCACCGCCGCAATCGAGGCATTGGATCGCCTGCAAGTTCATGCGGTGCAGACCATGCTCTGGCGCCCGATACGGCATTAGTGCGTGTCGCCCTGCCCTATCAGGCCGTCTCGCGATGCCCGATCTCAGCCAGGCGGACGGGATCCAACTCGCCATTACTCCTAGAGGCAATTTTAGCTGCGTGACCGTGAACGATCTTGAAGTCGCGCGCAATGAACGGCATCGCTCAGCCAACGCGCTTCTGGCAGCGGTCGCCCCAACCTATCAAGCTCTCATCGCCTATCCGCTAGAATAGGAACATCTGTCCGACGATCTTCTCTGATGCATCCCATAGTAGCTCAGCCGTATGCTGATCCAGAGCCTCCTCGATCACGCCGGCAGCACCGAAATTGTCGGACGGGATATGCCGGGCCAAAGCGCAATCCTCCAGATATTGACCGGTAATGCCCTCAGCCTGGGGGGAGACGGATGCCCATATTTCAGTCGCCGCCCCCTGAGACGAGGATTTCTCAGGTGATCCGCTTGCCGCCGACCAGTCGATCGCCCCCTGCATGTTGGCTTCGGTCAGGTCGCGGAAGACTTCGGTGCGGATGGCGCCGGGATGAACGGAGTTGGCGGTGATACCCGAGCCAGACAGCCGCTTCGCCAGGGCCACAGCATGCAGCACATTGGCGCGTTTCGACTGGCAATAGGCCAATTGATAGTTGTATTCGCGGCGGAGGAAATTCAGGTCGCTGAGGTCAAAGCCCGGCATGCGGTGCCCTGCGGAACTGAGAACGACGACGCGCGACGGTGCTGCGGACTTCAGCGCCGGATAGAGCAGGTTGGTGAGCAGAAAAGGCCCGATATGGTTGGTGGCGAGGTGAAGTTCCAGCCCGTCCGGCGTTACGACATAGGGTCCGCCCATGATCCCGGCATTATTGATGAGGGCGTGGATTTTGGGATGCGCAGCCAGAATTTCCGCTGCCGCGCGGCGCACACTGGCTATTTCCCCCAAATTCATCGTGACAAGGCGAAGCTGGGCGTCAGGCTGAACGGAAGTGATCCGCGCCGCGGCGGCGGCGTTCTTCTCTGCGTTGCGGGCGACCATCACGATTTCAGCGCCCGCCCCGGCCAGAACCCGCGCCGCCTCAAAGCCGAGACCGGCCGATGTACCGGTGACGACGATGGTCTTGCCGGAAAGATCCAGCCCCTCGACAATCTCTTCGCTCGTCGTGCGCCCGTTGAAGCTCATATCCACATTTCCCGATAAGTGTAAGTGATCCATGCCTAACATGCGCTCGGGCATTCACCTAGATTCGGCAGCTTGAATCCTTGGCAATCGGCTGGTAATCCCGACCCAAGCCGGCACAGCGGCGATGATCACAAAGCGAAAGGCAACGCCGACGACGCCCCCTTCTGGACCATAAGGCAAACCGGTCAACCAGCTCGGTCCCAGGTCGGTTATATGGAATATCCCACCGCCTAAGACGTGGCCGCTGACAGTAAAGCCTAACACGGGCCCCTGGACGAAATTCCAGGCGAAGTGGAGGCCAAGTCCTAGCCAAAGCCGCCCGGTAAGGACGAAGGCGAGCCCGTAGATCACGCCGCCAAGACTGTTGCTGATCACCGATAGCGACGAAGCACCATCGAAGAACATATGCGTGATGCCGAAAAGCACACCGGCGATCAACACCGCGATCAAAGATCGCCCACCCAGAACGAGTGCCAAGCCCGATATCAGCATACCGCGCATCAGAAATTCTTCGACGAATGCATCCAGTATCAGGAACAAAGCGAGGGTCATTGCTGCGGCGCTGTCGAAGACAGCGGGCACTGAACGAATGCCGCCAAAGACCAATTCCAGCACATAAATGCCGATCATGGCAGCAGTAGCAATCAGCAATCCCGCGCCGATATCGATCACGCTTCGACGATCAATCGCCAATCCCAAGCCTTCGAGAACCGAAGATCCCTGTCGGCGCCACCTTGACGCGGCGACCAGACCTAAAAAAACGGCGACGGTATAGACCGCGCCTTCAACCGCTACAGCGGCGTTCATGTCACTCTCCCCGGATCTACCTAGAACGCGGCGAAACGGACTTCAGCCGGGGGAAAACCCTGAAACCGGGCGGTGATATAGGCGCCCGGCGGGCTGAGCGTCAGGCCTGTCCAGGAACCCGTGGTCACGACCTGACTGGCCTCGATACCGCCGGCGGCACGCGCAACGTCGGAATTGGCCAGCCAGACGAGCAGTCGCACCAGGTCGCTGCCGCCCGGGTTGCTGCCCACCAGCTCTCGCCGTTTCACCCCATCGACCGCCATTATCACCGGCAGAGTGGCAAACATATCCGGGCTCCAGCGCTCGGCCGCCTTGCCGACAGCTAGGCTCCCATGAATGCCGAGATCGGCCAGCTTGGTCAGCTCGTCCAGTCCTTCGTTGCTGCGAAAGCGTGGGTCGACCACCTCGATCGTCGCATGACAGGACGCGATTGCAGCCAGAACCTCGTCCCGTGTGAAAGGGGTGTCGCGGGGCAGCAATGACTTGCCGAAACGAAAGCCGATTTCACATTCCGACGCCCGCATCCTGGGTGTCGCCAGTGCAGGCGAAGGCTTGACGCCGGAGGCAGGCAGAGGTGCGGCAGTAGGCACAGCCTCAGGGTTAGCGGCGCCGACCTTCCAGCCGCCAATCGGACCTATCTCGCGCATCGTCGCAATCTGCACAGCGATCGCATCCGCCAGCGTAGGCGGACGCAGGCCCTCGGGCATGACATCGGTCAGGACCGCATCTTGAGACCGCTGACCAATCAGAAAACGGACAGTAGCTTCGGGCTGAAAGCTGCTCATTTCATGCGATCTATCGTTTGATGGGAACTGGATGGTCCTTGGTCTTCATCAGCACAGTCATGGTGCCGATTTGGATCAGCTCGTCGCGTTGATTGATGACTTCGAAGGCAAATTTGACCACACCCGCGCCTGGCTTGGAACTCTTGCGGGCCTCGGCAGGCGTGACGCGAGCATAGATCGTGTCGCCGATCATGACGACGCCCTTGAAGTCGAAATTGAGGTTCAGCAGTGCGATCACCCCCTCGCCCAGCAAGTTCAACTGGGTCAGAAGGCCGATGGCGGTCGACATTGTCAGAGTACCGTGGGCGATCCGACCACCAAAGCTCGTCTTACTGGCGTAATCGGCATTGATGTGGATGGGCGTGAAATCCCCAACCAGACCGGCGAACAAGTTGATATCGCTCTCGCTGATCGTGCGTCCGGGCGAAAGCGGAAACGGCTGGCCGACTTCAAATTCCTCAACGTAACTGCTCATCGGCTTTCCTCATCCTGTTCTGATTTGAGTTGGGAACTTAGCGTCCAATCTTACGCCCGTCAGCCCCGATCAAATCAGCCTTGCATGCGTCTTCTTGCGCCAAAACACCCGGTAATACCCGGCCTGCAAACCGAACATCACGACATAGGCTACGGGATAGCCGATCCATACCCCATCGAGTCCAATCCGATGGCTGAGGAACCATGAAACCGGAACTTGCACACCCCAGATAGAGAGTATCGACAACGTAGTCGGCCAGAAAACGGATCCGCTGGAGCGCATTACGCCGGTCAGCACCGAGACCAGGCCGTAGACCAGGAAACTCCATAGGGTAATCATCACTAAGCTGTCGGCAACGTCGACGACTGTCGGATCGGTAATCGACAGCCCCAGGATACCGCGAGAAAAAGCATAGACAATCATCACCAAAAGACCGGTGATGACGAATTGCAGATTGATACCGGTGCGCGTGATCTTCGCCATCTGTGCATTGTCGCCCCGGCCGATCGCCTGTGCGCCGAAGACAGAGGCTGCAATACCGATCGACACCGCCGGTAACTGGACATAACTCCAAACCTGCAGAACAGCGCCATAGGCTGCAGTCGCACCGGAACCGTATCCATTGACCAGAAACATGACCGCCATTTCCGACAGGGCAATCAACATTACCTGAATTCCGGTGGGTACGCCGACCCGGATTAGCAGCCATGACAACTTCCAGTCGACTTTGAGCTGCTTCAGCAGCACCCGGTCCGGCGCGAGGGGATGGCGCTTCCACAAGAGATAGAAAGCCATCCACACCACAGTGAACAGAAACGAGAAAATCGTCGCATAGGCAGCGCTCACCACGCCCATCTTCGGCAGACCGGCCCAGCCTTTAATCAGGGCGACCATCATCACGAGTCCAACCACATTCTGGACCAGCAGTGCCAGAAACGGGGTCAGTGCGTCGCCGACACCGCGCGTTATGGTCGTGTAGATAATAAAGACGAACAGCACCGGAACCGAAAAAAGAATAACCCGAGCATATTCGGTTTCGTCCACCAGAACGTCTGCCGGCGCGTGAAGCGCCATCAACATATCCTGCACGAATGGACCGCCGAAAAGAGCGATTGCAACGCCCATAGCAATCGACACGGTCAAAGTCGTGCCGGCGACGGCCTTGACCCGGATCAGTTCATTCGCGCCATAGGCCTGACCGATTAATACGCTGGCGCCGGAACCGAGCCCGATGACGAAGGATATCAGCAGGAAAAGAATCGGAAAGAAGCCGGACATCGCTGCCAGTGCATGCACACCCAACATTTTGCCGATCACGATCGTGTTGATCGTATTCGATGCCAGTTGCAGCACATTGGTCGCCATCATCGGCATGAGGAAGACGAGGAACGTCCGCCACAGTGGCCGTTTCGGGTTGACGCTCACCGACGCGGCGCTGGTTGAGGCAATGGCACTTGACATAACGGCTTTCCGGACGGCGGATTCAAATGGGGCCGTGCGGTTCGTCACCTTAGTTCCGGCAATCTCAGCCGAATCAACTTGCCCAGGATTGATCTAAAGCTTTTTTGGCCCCAGGCGAAGGGCAAACAGCACGTTCACGGATCGTTACAACCAGATATCGGGCGTGACCACCGCGCGACCGCGCAACGTTCCCTCGTCCAGGCGCTTATAGGCCTCTTCCACCTTGCTGAAGGGGAAATGTTCTGTCTCGTTGCGAACCAGTCCAGCCTCGACTAGCGCGATGACCTCGCGCAAATCGCGGATGCTTCCGCCTTGGAAGCTGAACAGCTCGCCATCCTTGGGCAGATATCCCCAGAGGTTCTTGTTCAATGTTCCGCCCCCTGCACCGACCAAGGCAAATGAACCGGTGCTGCGAACCGCAGGCATTCCCTGCTCAAGACTGATGTCATTGCCGACGAAATCCAGAACGGCCTCCGCTCCTGCTCCACCTGTGATCTCCTTGAGTGCCGCAGTTGTGCGCTCATCCACACCAGCCAGGACCTCATGTGCCCCAAACTCAAGTGCAAGCGCCCTGCGCGCTGGGTTATTATCCACCGCAATCACCCGCGCAGGACTCAAAACACGCAGGAACTGGATCGCGAAACTTCCCAGACCGCCAGCTCCGATTACTACTGCCGACGAACCGGGTACCAGTTTGGGTAGCACACGGCGCACCGCATGATAGGCCGTCGCGCCGGCATCGCTGAGAGGGCCCGCGTCGCGCGGGTCCAAGGTATTCAGCTTGATAACGGCCCTTGCGTTGTCGACCAGCATATATTCTGCCAAGCCACCATCCCGGCCATAGCCGCGGCCGCTATGCGTTTCGACGCAGGAATTGTCGTGGCCGCTCATGCAATAATGGCAATGGCCGCACGAGTGCGCCGACACGAGCACAACCGGATCGCCGACCGCCAAGCCACGAACGCCGGCACCCAACTGGGCAATCCAGCCGCCGACTTCATGACCCAGGGTAAACGGCATGTTCCAGCCTGCCATCCGTCCCATGGCCTCAGGCATGCCCATCATGCCGATATCGGAATGGCAAAGCCCGGCTCCGGCCACCTTGATCAGAACCTGACCATAGGCCGGAGTTGGAATTTCCATCTCAACCAGCTGCGGCGGCTTCTGCCACTGCGTCAGCCGGAACGCTTTCATCGGTTGCCCCATCATTCTCTCCCCATGCATTTCTTTGATTTGTCACTGACCAGTGGCGAGTGCCGCCACACTTCGTTTTTGTCGAATCGCGTTACCTGCAAACTCCAACTGGCGTTTGTCGCCATCATGGTCGAATGTCCGCCGATCGCGCACAGACATCCCTGCTGCGGCCTCGGCCTGAAACCGAGAGAATTGCGGATAACACATCGGAGCGATCAACGCGGCCGCGTTATCGACGGCTGCCCCCCCCTGGTCGGCATAGTGCGCAGCTTGGTCGAGGCAGGAAATATACGCTTGCCGGGCCACGGCAGATTCCCTTTCCTCCTCGGGCGTCAGCGTCGGCGGAGGCGAAGCAGACACGGCGTCCGGCAGGTTCTGTGCATGGTTTTCTGGCGCAAGTGAGGCGCAACCTGCAGTAGCCCCGATAGCCAGCAAGATGGCAATAAAGCTCAACTGTTTGCGCATTGTCACCGAACACTCAGCCAATTGAAATAAACGGTGGGATAATCGTCCAGAAATCATGAGTAGGCCGCACTAAGCCGGCACCATAGAACGCTTGAGCGATAGTCAAGCCAGCCCCAGCGGATCAAACGGAAAGTTCGCATCATGACGCTAAGACTAAAACGAAAACGCCGCCCCACGGCATAAGAGCCATGGGGCGGCGTGATAGCGAGTTGTCGAGCGTTACGGCAGCACTTCACGCCAATACAGAGCCGATACTGCATCAATCGGGTTCTGAGGTATCGCAGGAAGTGTCTTGCCGAGCGAGATGTCAAAATTATCGTGCGACGTCTCATCCCCAGGCTTTTGATCGCCGGTATAAGTGTAGATGGCATAGCCCATATACGCCCACTGCGCTCCGCCTTCCTTGCGCTTCATCACACTCCAATAGCCTGATGATTTCGCGTCATCCGGCGCAGACACCGGAACCCAGGTCTTGGTGCATTCGCCCGTGCACGTGCTCGTTCCAAGGAACTGGCCCAGCTGAGGTACACCTGCCTGTCCACCGCGCAGGCTGAAACCGCCAACCTGAAAATGAAAGCGGTCGCGAGCGTAAACGGTCATGCCCTTCGCATCGGTCAGATAATCCATGCCGCGGACATTGATACCGAACTTCACGTTATCCGGCTGGAAATACTTTTCAGCCAGAGCAACGTGATAACGCGGGTCGACCATACGGCCCTTGGAGTCGCCGTGCTCCGCATCACCATCGTAGGTATAAAGCGGCGCGGACTGGTAGGCCCACTGACGTGTGCCGTCAGCTCGGGAAATCGGAGTGAACTCTCCCAGCGTGCTCGCCAATTGCGGAGCCAACAGCGGCGAAAATCCATTGTCGCAAGTCGCACCGGGTGCGCAAGCAACCTTGTCGGCTTTGATATCGCCGCTGAAAGCGTAAATCGTGCGCCCCTTAGGATCGACGAAAGCCTGTCCGCCGGCGGCCACCATCTCCTCGGTCACGATGCCTTCTGGCAGCGGGATGCCATACATGGCGTTGTTAAGAACCCAGTGCCAGGATTCGACCGAGGCTCCCTTAATGTCTCCCACATTCTTGTCTTGTGCGTAAACGTAAAGCGGCTTGTCGTGCCGGGTCCATTGCTTGGTTCCGTCATCGCGCGTGATGACGCCCCAAAAGCCCGACGGCTTCGCATCGGCCGGCGCAGCCAACGGGAGGAAGTCTTTGGCGCAATCGCCGACGCAGGAAGATTTACCAGGCTGTGTGTCGTTATCGGTCGTGTAGATCGTGTGGTGTTTCTCGTTCGTGATGACGGCATAGCCTTTGAACGCGCCCATCGCACTCATCGCATTCTGTGCAGCAACGACGTTGAATGTAATGCCGACCGGCATTTGCGAAGCTTCAGCGGCTACTGCCTGCTTTTTGACGGTCGGATGAACCGCCTGACTGGCGAGAAAACCAACCATTGCTAAAACTGCGACGCCAAGAGCGCCTGTTACGAGCCGCATTTTACTGCCCTCCCCGACCAATATCCACGAACAACAAGTCAATCATCAAAACACGATTACGATGCAGCGGGGCCCCGAAGGACCCCGCGTTTCGCTTATCAGACCAGAATTTCGCTGATCGGCTTGGAAGTCGCCAGCGACATCGTTCCCCAGCTATCAACCGGAACGCCCAGCGCCTGCTGGATGGTTAGGCCGACCCGAGTTACCGGCTCACCCTTCGCCTGGATGTGCATGCCGGTCTTGATCCGACCACCTGCACCGCCGGCGATGAACATCGGAATGTTCTCGAGCGAGTGTACCTTCGCAAAGCCGGTCTCGCTATGCGCCAGCATCAGTGTGCGGTCTAGCAAGGTGCCGTCGCCTTCTTTGATGCTGTCCAGCGTCTGAAGGTAGAAGGCGAGCGATTCGACGATCCGCACCATGAAGTAAGTCGCATTCGGCTGATAACCCAATACCGGATCCATCGGCTCTTCATGCGTCGAGATGTGGTGCGTCATGGCGACACCCGGACGACGCAGCGGAGAAGTCGCCTCGCCGAAGACGATGTTCGTTACATGAGTCTGATCGCAAGCCACGGCGTGCGCCAAAATCTGAGCGAACAGCTTGTGGTTCGCGACAACATTGTCGATCTCGGTGCCTATTTCGGCATCTGTCGGCTGCGCAGACTTCGAGCAAGCCTCAAGTGGTGCGGGCTTCTGCAACTGAAGATCAAGCTGCTGCTCAAGCTGACGCACGGCGGTAAAATACTCGTCCAAACGCTGACGATCATTGACGCCAACCTGTTTCAGCAGGGCTTCGCGCTGATCCGTAACGCCCGACAAAACGCTGCGCCGAACCATAACACGTGGATCGGGCTTAAAGTCAGCCGCATTGGGGTCGGTGAAGTCCGGCCCGAAGACGCGCGTGTACAGTGCCGCCGGGGAGATTTCCGCCGGGTTTGAAACGCTGGCGCTGCGACGGCTCAGGCTATCTGTCGGCTTACCTGTTCCCGTCACTTCCAAAGAACGGAAGCGTGTGCGCGTGCCGATAGTGTCGGCTACAATGCTATCCAGACTGGCATAGTTGGGCTGCTCACGCGGCACATCGCCGGTCAGGATCGCCATTTCGCCGGTGAAGTGCGGGCGGGCACCTTTGCCGTCGAGGAAGACCTTGAAGCCGCTGAGCACATTGATGCGGCTCTTGAAGGGCTGAAGCGCCGCACTCTCGATATTCATATCATAATTGGCGCCGATGGTCTTCGGCTCCCATCGACCGGGATTGAGACCGCAGCCCCAGAAGAAGGTGCTGAAGGCCACAGGCAGCGGCGCGCCGCTAGCCAGAGCCGTACCGTTGGTATTCAGGAAACAATCCAAGAAGGGCAGTCCGACGCTCACCGCCGCGCCACCCATCATTCCGCGCAGAACATTTCTGCGGGTTGCGTTCATCGATGCGCTCATTTTACTGCCTCCGTTTGAGTACTCGTCCCCGCCATAGACAAAGTTGCGTTATTCGCGTCGGTCCCCGGCGTCGAGATCCGATAAAATGCTTTGCTGCTTGCAATCCGTCGCATCAGTTCAGGAACCTTGTATCCCGAATTAACGAACTGCTTCGTCTGATAGTTTAGCCATTCGGCCTCATCCTTCGTTCCTGCGCGGCCTGTGCCGAATGCATATAGCCGGTTGACAAGACAAACTGGTACAGCCGGATGATCATGAACCGCCTTTGTGAATCCAATCGCGTCACTGAACTTCATGCCGTCGATTTCTCCGTTGGTCTCGATCGCAACATCGTTTTCCGTGGTTCGGAAACCGCCTGCAGAATCGAAGTTCTCCATCGCTAGACCGACCGGATCCATGATCTTGTGACAACCCGCGCAAGTCGGCTGGTTGATATGCGCACCCAGCCGCGAGCGAGCGGTATGGAAGGCAGGATTCTTGGTGTCGTTAACGAGATTGAAATTCACATTGCCTGGTGGGTCAGGGACTTTCTGGCACAGGAAGACTTGACGCAACGCCTTGCCCCGAATTGTTGGGGAACTGCGACCGGGATGAGAATGCAGCGATACAAAACTGATCTCGGTCAGGATTCCGGCCCGCGGGTCATTCTCTGCATATTCATGCGGCTCCCACCCTGTGGATGTCATCACCGGCACGCCGTAGACTGACCCCAGTAAGCGCGTGAGATAGGTTTTGCGCGTCGTGAAGATGTCCCGGTAGTCGCCATTATTAGTAACCAACAGGTCGGTTAGAGTCCGAAGGGTCTGTTCCTGCGCGTCGACCGAAACCTGAGAACTGTATTTCGGATATATCTGCGGATCTTTCGCCAATGACACGAAACCATCGAATCCGAGCATATCAGAGAAGAACGCACGCACACCCGAAGCGAGACGTGGCGAGTTCGTCATACGGTCGACCTGCTTAGCAATGCCGGCGTCCGTATCGAGATCACCCTTCTGCGCTGCCTCAAGCAGGTCGGCATCCGGTGTCGTGTCCCACAGGAAAAAGCTTAGCCGTGACGCCTTGGAATAAGCGTCAAGACGGCGCTGCCCCGCATTATCGGGATCTGCCTCGGATGCTTCCTGCCTGAAGAGGAACTGCGGCGAAACCAGCATGGCCCCGACGCTCATTTCCAGGCCCGTATAAAAATTGCCAAGCTTGGACGCCGCTTCGCCGGCATCCTTGACCTGGGTCTGCAGTTCGTCCTGCGTCATCGGACGACGGAAGAGCATTCTCCCCGTACGAGCAATGAACTTTGTCGCGCAGGCATCGTCGCGGTCATTTGCTTTGGCCGGCGTGCAGGGAACCAACGTTGTGCGATGCGCATCGTCGACAACCTGGGCAGCAATGCCACGCGCAGTGAGGTCATATTCCTCAAGCCCGGTGCCCGCGACGCTTTCTCGCGACGTACCAACTGCGATCAGGCCGTTATCGCGCACATCAGGCTCGAACCGGCCCGGTACCTTGATAGTCGTGCCGAAGACATCGGCGACAATCTGCCGATACTCCGGCTCCGTCAGGCGACGCAGTGAAACCGGTCCACCCTTCGTAACAGGCGCATCATCTTTAGGACCGCAACCGGTCAAAGCAATTGCGGCTACAAACCCAAGCGCACCGAAAAAGCGCGTCGGAGACTTAGACATTACCATCCCAACTTCCTCAACCATCCGCCCATATTGGCTTCTTCGACGTGGCGCACCTGAATGCTACCGCCCGCGTCGGAAACCTTCTTGTCGTTTTTGTCGTCCGTGTGCAGAACGAAAGCCGGCACAGCCTCGACCTCATAGGCGGTCGAAATCGCCGTGTTCTGCCCCGTCGCATCCGGATAAGCATCTGCATTGCGCTTGAGCGAGTAATACAAAGCCGGCATATCCACCGACGCGCTGTGTTCTTCGACCCATCCGGACTCGGCATAGCTCCAATAGAGCGCGTACCAATCGTGATACCCGCCCAATATTCCCTTCAGCGTGCCGTCGTCGTTCAACTTCAGCTTTAAGCGAGCCTGCTTCCAGTTGAACTCTGGAATCAGGAACGGGTCGGCAACGATGCGAATATCGGAAGCATCGGTGGTCAGAACACCGTTCTTGATGCTGCCATGCAGAACATTATGCGTCCGGGGATCGGGGTCGACCTTGAACGACATGTCGGACCGTACGCCGCCAGTCGTATCACGAGATATGTGATCGACGCCGCGCGAAATCGTGACCGTAACATTGTCCGAATTTTTCGGGTCTGTGATGCCGCTGATCTCAATCAGCCAAGCCGGCATCTCGTCGCGCAACACGTCCCACTGGGCCTGCGCCAATGTCGGATGGGCAGGCGGCGGAGCGCGGAAGCTGC
This sequence comes from Rhodospirillales bacterium, assembly GCA_003165335.1. Taxonomy (GTDB): domain Bacteria; phylum Pseudomonadota; class Alphaproteobacteria; order BOG-932; family Roseiterribacteraceae; genus BOG-932. Next base: position 21,195 of record PLTD01000217.1, read on the forward strand.
GGATACAGCCGAGTGTCCGATAATACTGATTCTTGATGCCTTGTTCACCGGTATCGGGATCGGTGAAGGATATCGGCGAGTCAGTTTTGCCGTCGAGGTTGAAACCATATGCAAACTTGCCCTTGATCTCCTTCAGGCCGGGATCGTAGGACGATTCAGGATGGGCGTAGACATTCGTTTTTTTGTCTCCGCGCGTACCCATGATCTTGATATATTCGCCATCGGCCCTGCCAGGATTACCCGGAAAGTCCTTCAACAGCTTCGTCGCATCGGGATCGGAATAGCCGAGCCGAATCAGTTCGCGCTTGTAGAACTCGGTCGACATCGGGTTGAGACCGTCGGGGCAGTCGCTTTCGTTGCCATAATAGGTCGAAACACCGAACCAACTCACAACGTAGCCGCGGGTTTCGGCCGAAGCATGACCGGCTGCAGTAGCCAGCGCCAAGCCGGCTATCACGCCGAGCGACCGCGAATAAGAGTGGAACCGAGTCATTGTCGACCTCCCTGTCCCGTTTCGGGACATATAATTGAAATGTCTCATCAGCTTTTTGCAGCCCATGAATCACAGTGCCCTTTGGGATTTGCAGGACCACTGAATATCTTGCACGTGCCGCAGCCCTTGTCTCCGTCCGCATCAAAAAAGCCGCAAGCCGAACAGGTCTTCGTCGTGTCGGAATACTGCTCTGTATAATGCAGCGAGGATCGCAAACTATCCGTCGGGTCAGCGCATGCCTCAGCAGCTTTCGCCAATGACGGCAAAAGCGCGAATGCAGGAACCAAAAGTATGCCGCGCTCGATTGCCTCGCGCCGCGAAAGTTTGCCCGCACTCATTCGAATCAGCTCCCTTGCTGTCCCAAAATAGAATTCGCCGAGTCCGACTATGCCTAAAAAGCCAGAACCGGCCGATTGAAACCTAATATGGATATATGCTTTACAAATGTCGAGTCATTTTACGGGTGTTCACAAGAATGCTATAGGTTGGCAGTGAGCATCCCATCACTTAGGGTGACTGATCGATATGAGCAGTTCGAGGAGCGATTCGATGGCGGTACTGACAATCGAGTTGCCGCATTGATGAACCAAACGAAGCCAATCCCCCTTCGGCGACAGCAGCGCGATTTCACGCGCCAACGTCTGATCGATGCAGCGCGCGAATTGTTCGTACGCAACGGGACGCGCGCCACTTCAATTGACGATATCGCCAAGGCGGCGGGAACATCTCGCGCGACATTCTATGCCCACTTCACCGACAAGCAGGATGTAATTCGCGAATTTGCGCGCAGCATGTGGGAAACTGCCTTCGCGGTCTATGAGCGTTTCGGTGCTCTGGGCGAATGGAACCACCAAACAATCGGCGGCTGGATGCGTGAGTTGTTCGACGCGTGGGATCGCAACGCCGACACAACCTATATTGTTCTTCAGGAAATGCCGTCCGAGTTGAGGACGGATTTCCTGGCGCAGATGCAGCATCGCGTAAACGCGTTGATGAGCGACAATCCGCTCTGGAGCCGATTTACCCCCGAAGAAGGACGCCGACGTGCAGCCCTTCTGATTTTCCAACTTGAACGCTGTATGGACGCTGCACATTATGGTGGCTGGAAGGAAGACCGTGGCGCGCTTTTCAAGACTCTAGTCGATATATGGGTCGCGACCCTTACCAGCGATATGAGCGGCGATTAAAGCAGCTTAATCGAATATCCGCCGTCGATTGTGACGCCTGATCCATTCATAAAATCGGAAGCCCGGCTCGCAAGAAAGACAGCGATACCGGCAAAATCATCCGGCTGCCCCCAACGTCCGGCCGGCGTGCGCCCCGCAATCATTTCCGGCAAGCCCGGGACTGTCTTGGTGCTGGCTGTAATGTCGGTTTCGACCCATCCCGGAAGCACGCAGTTTACGTTGATGCCGTCCGGCCCCCATTCGACTGCCAGCGCTTTGCTCAACTGCAAAACGCCCCCCTTGCTAGCGCAATAATTCACCGAATAGGCCAATGCCCCCGTAGACGCGAGAGAACCTACATTAATGATCCTCCCACCATGGGGTCGTTCCGCGCCCGCTCGTTTCAGTTCAGCATAGGCTGCCCTGCACAGCAGAAACATTCCGGTCAGGTTGGTATCGATATCGACGTGCCAATCGTCCAACGACAGTTTCTCCGCCGAACCATATGCGTGCGCACCCGCATTGTTGACGAGTATGTCCAGCTTTCCAAAGCGCGCGACGGTGTCGGCCACGACCTTTGCCGCAAATGCCTCTTCGCGGACGTCCCCCTCGATAAATCCGGCTTCAGCGCCCAACTCGGCGAGTTGATGCAAGGCACTCTCGGCTTTTGCTGCGTTGCGCCCCGTGATCATCACCTTGGCGCCGGCACCGGCCAGGCCTTTGGCCATGCCCAACCCAATTCCACCGTTGCCGCCGGTCACAACGGCAACACGTCCCGTCAATTCGAAAATGTTCATTGAGGTCCTCGATAATGCCAGATGTCATAGCGCCGCCTTAGCCTAGAACAGGCCTTTGTCGACGATTTACTCCACAACGATCTCTCCGTAACTCCACGGATGATCTTTGCAAATATAGGTATAGGTGCCGGGCTTATCGAATTTCACCGTCCCGCTTTTGCCCGGGGCGACTTCACCCGTCGTCCAAGAGCCATCCTGCGCCGCAGCGTCGTGGGGCTCTTTTCCGTCATTGGTCCATGTTATCGTTGTCCCGGCTTTGACCTTGATCCGCATCGGTTGGAATACATACTCGTCGGTAAACTCTGCGTTCTTTATTACCCCGATACTCTTCACTGTCGCGGACATCGCCACATGATCGGTCGATACGACGCGCCCTGCGAATTCGCTGTCTGTTTGCGGCGGCGGCGGAGCAGATGCCGCGGCTATAGTTCCGCCTAAAGCGAAACTCCAAACCTTATTGGTTGCCGTAATCGCAACATACTGTTTACCGGCGACTTCATAAGTAATGGCTGGAGCTGTCGCCGCGCCACCTGTCTGAAACTGCCAAACTATATCACCGGTCTTGGCGTTATAGGCCTGAAACTGACCGTCTGGTTCACCGTGAAAAAGCAGATTACCGGCAGTGGCCGTGGTCCCGCTACCGAAAGCGATCGGGTAGGGAGTCTTTTTCTGCCAGGCGATCTTGCCGGTACGGCTGTCCAAAGCCGCCATGATCCCGTAACTCTTCATCCCTGGTACACTTGGCAACGTGAAAAAATATGGATCTTCGCCGCGGCGTATCCAATGCCCACCGGACATGCCTGTAACATACAGGAGGCCGGAATCGGGGTTGTAGGACATCGGTGCAAAGCGCGTTGACGTCGGGAAGACCAAGTTGGGCTGATCGTAATTCACAGGATCCCAGTAACAACCTGCTTTGAAACCAGGCGGGATTAGATCGGGCTCGACACAATTTGGCCCGACCTTATCGACACCGACGGAATAGGGCTGGGTCGGGGCCGTTGCGAGCCGCTTATCCTGCTTAACCGCTCGCTCTTCGACCGGGATAATGGGCATGCCTGTACCGCGGTCCAGTACAAACAACTCACCGTCCGTCCGCAGCACAGCGATCGCCTTGCGCGTCTTGCCATTATAAACCTGATCAAAAAGAACCAAGGGTGTGCCAAGGTCACCCTCCCAAATGTCGTGATGCAACGCCTGGAAGTGCCATTTCTCTTTGCCGGTTTTGATGTCGAGCGCGACCGCGGTTGCAGTGTAGAGGTTATCTCCAGGACGGACCTCGCCTCCGTATTGGGGAGAGGCATTGCTCGTGCCGAAATAGACCAATCCCAAAACTGGATCGACCGACGGGTTCATCCAGACCCCCGCACCGCCGTTTTTCCAAGCATCGTTGTCGGCTGGCCAAGTATCGTGACCCGCCTCTCCCGGGAGCGGAATCGTGTTGAATTGCCAGATGAGTTTGCCGGTCTTTGCATCTAGAGCAACGAATCGTCCCTTGATGCCTGCGTCGCCGCTGGCGAGCCCGACCATCACTTTCCCATCGGCGTAAGTCGGTGCGGCAGAAACGAACATTCCGAACCGCGCAGGACCATCACCGATATAAGTTGTCCAAGCGACCGCACCGGTTTTTTCGTCCAGCGCCGATACGCTGCCGTCGGTGAGTCCAAAATAGACTTTCCCGCCGCCGACCGCCAATCCGCGATTGCGTGCATCGATGCCTGGACCTGTAGGGAGATAGCTCCATTTGACGGTGCCGTTTGCCGCGTCCAAGGCAGTAACGTGACCGCCTGCGGCAGCGACGAACATCAGCCCGTCAGCTACCACCGGCGGCCCCTTGGATTGCTCATCCTTCAGGTCGAAATTCCACGCAGCGCCAAGAGTTTTTACATTGTCGCCGTTGATCTGACTCAGGGTGGAAAAACGTGTATTGCCGAACGAACCACCATGCAGCGGCCATTCATTGGACGCCTGCTCAAATTTCGCGGAGCTCGACGGAGCCGCCTCGGCATATATGCCAAGACCAATGGCAACTGACGTCGCAGCGCAGGCTGACAAGATGTTTCGATACCGCATATCCCCCCCCGAGTCCGGCCGATTATTCCATGAACAACAGTTCATATATCGCCTTGCCCGAGACCAATACACACAATCATCGACGAGCCAAAGTGGTTGTTGTCGTGATCCCTCCGATTGCGGGAACGGCACGGTGGATGATAGTTTCCGATCAGCTATGAAATTTATCGCGCAGGTGACGAAACTCACCTTCAGAGCAATCTTTCTCCGACTGGCAAAGAGTTCATGATTGAACGCCTGAAGCGGTTTATCAGCGGCGCGAATGTCCCCGCCGCCGTGCAGGCGGAAATCATTGCCGAGCTCTACCCCAAATCGTTCAGGATCGGCACATCGATCCTGACATCGATCGTAACCGGGACCGTCCTTGCGTCGATCATGCATAGCTGGCTGCCGCTGGCCTGGATGGCCGTGGCGCTCGCGATCTGTGGCGTGCGAACCGCGGACTGGTATAGCTATCTGCGAGCCCCGCAAAGCCGCACGCCGTCCGAATGGGCCATCCGCTTCATCGTGCGCTTTATCCCGTTCGGCGTATGGTGGGGAGCCACCGCTGCCGTGTTGCTGCTCTCCGACGACCCGCTGCTGATGGCGATCGCGGTACTGGCAACCGACGCGCAGGGCGCCGGCGCCTGTTGTTCTTACCCCGGTCATCCGCCTGCGGCGCTCGGCTTCATCTTGCCGGCTATGCTGATGTTTGCAGTCGCGGGACTGATCCAAGGCGGCGCGATCGGCTATTCGATCAGCTTCGTTGAAATCGTCCTGATCGCCAATTATTTGATCATTATCCGCGAATTCTACCGCTCGACGATACGCGGCTTGATTGCCGGTCACGAAAAAGCGGAACTAGGCGATCATCTGGTTGAAGCCCATCTGGCACTGAAGCGCGAAGGCGCAGCGAAATCGGAATTCCTGGCACATATGAGCCATGAATTGCGCACTCCGTTGAATGCCATTATCGGGTTTTCCGACGTCATCATGTCCGAAACTTTCGGCCCGATGGACAATCCCAAATACGCCGAATATCAAAACGACATCCATATGGCGGCATCGCATCTCTTGAACATCGTGAATGAGGTGCTGGACATCGCGAAAATCGAGGCCGGAGAATTGGCACTTCAAATCGGTCCGGTAGAACCATTGGAAGTGACCCGTTTCACCGCCCGCCTGATTCGTCAGCGTGCGCTGGCAAAAGGCCTAACATTTGACGTTGAGCTCAGTCCTGGCCTTGGTGACAGGCTGCTCGAAACCGATGAAGTGCGTTTGAAGCAGGCGCTCATAAATATTCTGTCAAACGCGGTAAAATTTACCAACGCCGGCGGCACAGTTCGGCTGTCCGCAGGAATTCGTGACGGAATCTATTTCGAGGTTGCTGATAATGGTATCGGCATGGCGCCGGACGATCTGCAGAGAGCATTGCTCCCCTTTGTGCAGGTGGGCAGGCCGATGCTGGCAAAAGAAGGAAGCGGGCTTGGCTTGCCACTCAGTCGGCAATTGATCGAGCGATTGGGCGGCCGGTTTCAAATTGAAAGCACTGTCGGCATTGGCACGACAGTCACAATAACCATGCCCGAGAGATTTGCCGCTCAGGAATAGGAGAGGCAACGAATGGATTAGTCCAGCTTTACCCCTGCGATATGCTCGGCCGCCAGGAAACCAAACGTCATGGCAGGCCCAAGAGTCGCTCCTGCGCCTGGATAGTAACGGCCGGTTACCGATGCCGAGCAGTTACCGATCGCGTAAAGCCCTTCAATCGGTTTGTCGTCCCCACCCATCACCTGCCCATATTCATTGGTTAACAACCCCCCCTTGGTCCCGATGTCCCCTGGGTGGATTTCGACGGCATAAAATGGAGGCTCAGTCAGTGGCGCCAAGCACGGATTGGGCTTTATCCGAAAGTCTCCATACAACAGGTCGTAGCTGTTTTCTCCCCGTGCAAAATCCTGATCCTTGCCAGATGCCGCAAACCCGTTGAACCGATCGACCGTGCTGACCAAAGCGGCGGCTTCGACTCCCAACGCAACCGCTAATCCAGCCACAGTCGAAGACGAAGTCAGCAGATCTTTGCGAATATGGCGAGGCTGGAGCCAGTTCAAATGCATTTCCGCAGGCAAGAGCGGGCCGAATGGATAGTTGCGCTTATAGCGCTCGTCGAAAATCAGATAGGAAGGCAGATTTCCAGGCTGGTACATTGCCTGGACCGCAGTCGTATAGGCTACGGATTCGTTGAAAAATCTCCTTCCTTGCCGATTGACGACAATGGCGCCCGGCATTGAGCGTTCGGTAAACAAAGCCCTCGCACGATCTTCGCCCTTAACCGTCAAAGTTGGGCCCCACCACGCCTCGTCCATCAAGGATGTTGCTGCGCCAACCGCCTGCCCGGCAACCAGCATATCGCCGGTATTTGTCGGGTTGGCAGCTGACCACCGCGTGCTTGTCGGATTGGGAAGATATTGAGCACGCAATTTCTGGCTATGCTCAAATCCGCCTGAAGCAACGATGACGCCGCGTCGGGCGCGAATTACGATATCTTTGCCTTCCCGCTTGGCCCGAACACCAACAACGGCGCCCTTTTCGACGAGAAGTTCACTAGCCGGACAACTGAGCCAAATCGGCACAGCCAGATCGAGCAGGCTTTTACGCAGGCGTCCAATAAGCGCGTTGCCCATCGTCAGTCGGCGCGAACGGCGCGAACGGAACCGCCAGGGGATGTCCGAGAAATATTGCCAACTCAGCCGCAGCAGCAATTTGAACCAGCCGGGCGATTTGCTGAGCAGAATTGCGCCTTCGATATTGCTGTAGCCCATAAGCCCCAGCACCCGCACCTGCCGGTGCGGCATGTTCATATTCAGGAAGTCGTCTCCCAACTGCCGCGCATCATAGGGTAGCGGATCGATCGAACGTCCACCGGGACGGGCACCCTGAATATGCTGATAATAATCCGCATATTCAGGCATCGCGATAAATTGGACGTGGCTGTTACTCATGACCCAGCGCAGCATACGCGCGCCGTTTTTGACGAACGACGCCACGTTTGCTGCGGGCACATCGTTCCCGGTCAATGCCGTCATGTAGGCTAAAGAATCCTCTGGATTGTCTTCAATCCCAACGCCGGGCATCAGATGATTGCAGGTAATCCACAAGCCCCCACCTGAAGTTGCCGAAGTGCCGCCATAGACATCGGCCTTCTCGATAATCAGCGTGTTCAAGCCGCACTGGGCGGCAACCAGCGCGGCTGTCATCGCCCCTGCGCCCGAACCCACGACCAATACATCGACTGTATGTTCTAGCGCCGACGATGACACAGCAAACTCCCCTCATTTTTGTCACGCATACGCCTAATAGGTGCGATTGCGTAATTCTTTGTAATCACGTCCAATTCCCGCGAACAGAGCGCACATCGTGACTTTTCGGTCAAACCCGAACGGACGGGACACGACCTTTCGCACGGATTGCCCTTACTGCGGTATAGACTTCGTGGCAGAAGAGCGCTCGTGAACTCCTTCAGGATATGACTATGCCATCGGTCGCTCTCGTTTCAATTCTCTGCCACGACAGGGTCGGGCTCGTGTCTTCAGTTGCCGATTTCCTGTTTTCAGCGGGCGTCAACCTGCGCGACACGACCTTCGCCGTGTACGGCGCCGGCGCGGAATTTAGTTCGGTCTGCGAACTGCCTGACGGGACTACGGTGGACGACCTTCAAGAAGGGCTAGCCCGGCTCCCGGAATTGGAGGGGGCGGAACTGAGAGTCGCTCCCTTTGCCTTCGATCCGACTCCCGGACCGACTGTTCGCATTACTCATAGGATCGAAGTTAGCGGCGGTGACCAGTTGGGATTGATTGCTCGTCTTTCTGAGATATTCGCTCAATTCGGCGCCAATATTGTGAGGCTGGACGCCCAGAAATTGCCCGATGCCGAAGGCGGTCGGTACGTAACACGCTTCGCCGTATCACTACCGCTGGACCGGGCGGATACCTGCCTCTCGGCAATCGCCAACACCGCGGGGAGCCTGGGACTGGAAAGCAGCGCCGTTAAAGCCACGGGCTGACATCGCCTTTACTTCGGCTTGTAAGCAGGATTGGTGACCTCACCGGTTTCGTAATGCCGCTTGAAGCTTTCGGCGACCTGCAGCGTGTTGCCCCGCGCACCGCGATTTACGACCAGTGCGTCGAGCAGGCGGCCAGCGATGCCCCAGGGCATTTCATAGATCAATGCCGGGCTGAATAATGTGCCGCCATCGGGCGCATCGGATATGCGATAGTCGAACCACGCAGCTTTGAAAGGTGCCAACGGCTTGTCGCCGTAATGCAGCCGCAGCTTGAAGCCATAGCCTTCATCCCAACTGACAACCGTCTCATCGAGAGGCTGGCCCTTTAGTTGAAAAACCCGCCGGCTCGTCCCGACGCCCTCATGGCTGGCAGTCGTGAACTCCGCGCCCGTCAGGTTCGGGACATAGAGCGGTGCGCGCGACAGGTCGCGCAACCCCTCCCAGACTTTGGCCCGCGGCAAATTAATATGGACTTCGCAAGTCGCAACACTCGGCATGTTCTCTCCCTCGATTATTGCTGCGCCAGCAGCCGTTCGCAGGCGGCAGGCAATGTGCGTTCTATTCTTGGTTTGGCAGCCTGCTTCGGCAATGAAAGATGATGTGTCCACTCTTCAAGAGCGGCGTCGCAGCCATCGCCGTCTGGAACCGGTGCTTGAGGCTCGCAGTCTGGTGAATTTCGCGGGCAAAGCAGTCTGACGTGGAAATGATCATCATGTCCCCACCATGGGCGCAATTTGTGCAGCCAGCCCAACCCAGCCTCGGCCGCGTCGCCGTATCCCCTGCAGAGTGCCAACTTTATGACCGGATTGACGAAGATACGGTCCACACGAGGATCGCTCGCTGCCAATTCCAGCAGCCTCACTTGTCGGCAGCCGAAATGGGTCGGGTCGATCTGAGCCACGTTTTGCACTATCATCTTCGGCAGTTCGGGATCCTCTCTTTCATCAGGCGTAAGTCCCGGCTTGGTATCAAGCGTAAACCAGATATCGACATCCAGCCCGGTCTGGTGGCTGGCATGGCCGAAGGGTAGCGGTCCACCGCGGGGCTGAGCCATATCGCCGACATAGAAGATTGGGAGTCCCGCCGCCTGAGCCTGGCGGCCCAGTCCCTCGACGAAATCGACCGTATCGTCATGCCCGAAATAGCGCCTGCGGCTCAGCCTGATTACCTCATAGCCCCGCCCATCGAGCGGTAGCTGCACCGCCCCGGCTAGACAGCCATCGGTAGTTCCGCCGATGGCCTGAGCAGGTCCCCCGCTCTGCCGCTCTAACCTGCTCCATGCATTGGAGGAGGTCCCGTCCGCAGCCGCCAGGGCTGGTGCCGCGAGCGCCCATGCAGCCAACGCCAGCACAAATGAACGCCAGAGATCATGTGCGCGCAGGCTACGTCCCCTCGTTGAAACGCATATCGACTGTCTCTGCGAAGCCTGCCCGAGCCGCGCTGGTCGAAGCGCCGCTGGCGCTGACACGTCGCACGCCGTCTGCAGTTAGGTCGGCCACGCGCATATCAGAATTAATCAGCAGCACATTGACCAGATTCGGTGGCGCAGAGGCTAAGAATTCGGCGATGGCGGCCAGTTCGTTCACGCTGGGGCATAGAGTCAGTCGGCAACAACGTCTGCGCAAGGTATGGGAGAGCTCCCTGGTAGTCGCATCAGTCGTTCACGCCCACCATATGCCGTGCAGCCAGATAACCGAAGGTCATTGCAGGGCCCAAAGTCGCCCCCGCCGCAGGATAAGAATAACCCATGATACTGGCGGTCGTATTGCCGGCAGCATAAAGGCCAGGTATCGGCTGCCCATCTTTGCCGATCACCTGCGCGTTCTCGTTGATAACGAGCCCGCCATTGGTGCCGATGTCGCCTGGGTAACAAGGGAAGGCGTAAAATGGTCCCTTGTCCAATGCTCGCAAGGTTGGGTTCGGCTTGACCTTCGGGTCGCCGTAATAACAATCGTAAGGATCGTCGCCGCGAAGAAACTCCGGGTCCTTACCTTCGCGTGCATGCTTATTGAAATTCTCGATCGTCTCTTTGAGCGGCGCCCAAGGCAATCCAGCTTTCTTTGCAACCTCTTCCCAAGTTTTGCCCTTGATGAGAACGCTTTTGATTGCCGAAGACAAAATCCAGTCCGGCAAAAGCGGCAGCACGGGCCCCATTGGGTAAGCATGGCGATATTGGGAATCGAACAAAATGTAGGATGGGATCGTGCTCGCGCCCTTTTTATTATTCTCAATCATCGCATGGCCGGCGATGTGATAAGAGGCAGCCTCGTTGAAATAGCGCTTTCCGGCTTGATTCACGACTATGCAGCCTGGCAAGGCGCGCTCAAACGTCATCAGTCGCGTCTTGTCTTCGCCCGGGATGGCCAGCGAGACGCCCCACCAGGCCGAATCCATTCGGGCGGTTTGCGCGCCCAACTCCATCGCCCCGCGGATAGCGTCGCCGGTATTTGGCGGCTGTGCGCCGGTATAAATCGTTGCTACCGGCAAGTACTTCGACCGCATTTCAGGATTGCGCTCAAAACCACCGGCAGCCAACAACACACCCTGACGGGCGCCAATCCGCATGCGCTTGCCTTCGCGCTCCACGACTGCACCGGTAACGCGGCCGCCTTCGACGACCAATTCCAGAAATTTGGTCTTCAACCAAAGCTTGGCACCCAACTTGTCCATCGAGAGCTTCAACCTTGCGGCCATCGCGCTACCCAAGGTTAGGAATCGGTCGCGCGCGGAGCGAAACCGCCAAGGCAAGTCGGTGTAATATCGCAGGAACAGGCGCACCACGATCTTCTTCCAGCCCGGTGACCGGAAAAGCAGCGGGCCTGTCTCGTCAACTGTCCAATTGATCTTGCCAAAGAACTGCGCCGCGGGGTGCTGCGCACGCTGGAGCAGGAAGTCCTTACCCAACCTCCTTGCATGGATCGGCATGGCGTCGTGAGATCGGAAGGCGGTTTTTCCACCCGGTAAGTTGGGGTGATAATCGCAGTAATGTGTCGTGGCGTATTTGAGTTCGCTGTTCTGCTCCATCCAGTCCAGCATTTTGGGGCCGTTATTGACGAATGCCCAAATGTTGGCATCGGGTACATCCGGAGCGGTCAACGCACGAATATATTTGAAGCCGTCTTCCGGTGTATCGTCGCTGCCCGCTTCCTTCGCTTGGCGCGTTGCGGGAATCCACACAACGCCGCCCGACGTGGCCGAAGAACCGCCATAAAGTTCGCTTTTTTCGATGACCAGCGCATCTGCATGGTTTTTCTGCGCAACGATCGCCGCCGTCATCGCTGCCGCGCCCGAACCAACGATCAGAACGTCGACCTCGGCATCCCATCCATTTGCATTCGCCATTACTTTTCTCGATCCCTCTCAACGGCCAGCTCGCATCGGATGCGGCCAGGTGTCTTATAGCGAATCCGACGGTGGGAAAATCCCCATAAATTTAACGAAAATGACCCGCTATTACGCATCCCTACCCATTCGCGCCGGTCAGGTGCCGCGCAGCGCGATAAGCGAAGGTCATCGCCGGACCCAACGTAGAGCCCGGTCCTGGATAGGTGGGCAAAATGGCCGCTGCGCAATTGCCTGTCGCATAGAGGCCCGCAATCGGCTTACCGTCGATGTTCTTCACCTGGCCGTTTGGATCGGTTTCAAGCCCACCCTGGGTGCCAAAGTCACCCAACTCCATCCGGACCGCATAAAATGGTGGCTTCTCGATCGGACCGAGACACGGATTTGGGGTGACAGTCGGATCGCCGTAATAGCGGTCGTAAGCTGAATCACCGCGACCGAACTCCGGATCCTTGCCGGTGCGGGCGCTGGTGTTCATCATCTCGACCGTTCGCGCAAGTCCGGCTGAATCGATCGACATCTGCTTTGCCAGCCCATCGATCGTGTCTGCCTTCGCCAAAAAGCCTTTTTCATAATAGATCCTTGGCAGCGTGAAATCCGGTCGGAAGGAAGCTTTCATCAGCGGGCCAACCAGATATTTCGAACGGAAATTCGCGTCGAAAATCATATAGAGCGGCGATGACGGATGCTCGGAGGAATGAACAGCGAAGGCCTGTTTCACATAGGCCATATAATTCATGGACTCGTTGGCCACCCTTTTGCCCTCGCGATTGACGCAGATCGTGCCGGGATAGGACTTCTCCATGATAGCCAGATGCGGGATCGATTCGCCGGGTACGCATAAAACCGGGAACCACCATCCGCCGTCGACCAGCTTAAAGGCTGCACCAATTGCCATACCCGCGGTGATCGCATCGCCGGTGTTTGTGTGGACCCCGGCGCTCCACGCCGTGTCTGTCGGCTTCGGCAGATATTTGTCGCGCATAGCCTGATTCTTCTCGAACCCGCCCGCCGCCAGCACGACGCCGCGCGTGGCCCGGATGTTCATCCGCTTGCCTTCGCGCTCAATGACCGCCCCTTCGACCTTTCCTTCATTGGCAATCAGTTCAATCAGCCGCGTCTTGCGCCAAAGGGGCATATTGCGGTCGATCATCGAGAGCCTCAGCCGGGCGACACCGGCGCTGCCGCAAGTCAGGCGCCGTGCGATCTTGCTCTTGAAACGCCAAGGAAAATCAGTTGCATAGCCGAGCAGCATCTTCCCGATCATGCTTTTCCAGCCCTTGGCCTGGACATAAAGCAGTTGCGCCTCGACCTGTGTGATGCCCACGCGCCCCAGGAAGCGCATCATCGGATGAACCGGCATCAGGTGCTCGGCTTCATCACCGAGAAGGCTCATGTCGACCGGCGCGGGCTCGTGGGAGCGGTGCCCGACCTTTGCTCCCGGCAGATCGGAATAATAATCAGGGTAATGCGCCAGCGATTCATAACGAACCCGTGTGCGGTCGTGCAGAAAGCGCAGCATCTCGGGACCGGATTCGACATAGGCGTCCAGCATCGCCGGGTCGACGGAGCCAGCCGGAATCGAATGGGCTAGATATTCCCGCGCTTCGGCCAACGAATCTTCAGCCCCGGCCTCGATCGTATAATGGCTGCAAGGGACCCAGATACCGCCTCCGGAATAGGAGCTGGTGCCACCGTATTTCTCACCTTTTTCAATAACTAAGACGTTTTTTGCGCCCATCTCGTAACAGCAAAGCGCCGCCGTCATTCCGCCGTTGCCGGAGCCGACGACCAAGACGTCGACCGTGCTATCCCAATTCATGCTTTCCCCTGATTTTCGGCACTGATTTTCAGGCAGGATATCGAACCTGCCGCGCAGTTAACAGCATTCGTCACGCATCCGACGGCCCAAGTATATCCCGGCTGCCCAGTTCGCAGTCGACCGCCATCCCCCATTCGACCGCGCGCCACCCGGCCGCCAATCGTCGCCAGCGCGTGCGATATTCCCCCATAACCTCGTACGTAACCCCCGCATCATCGCCCCTGCCCCGGTGGAACGCTCGCACATAGCAGCGGCTGTCCGCCGACTTGCCTGCTGCGGTCACGACAAAGTTGCCCAACATATGCTGGCTGGGTCCGCAGCCGCCCAAATAGGACCGGATGCTGGCGATGATGGCCTCGCGCCCCTCCAGCACCAAACCGTTGCCATAATCGGCTATCGCATCCGGCGCGAACACAGTGTCGAACAGTGCCCAGTCCCGCGTATCGCAGGCCCGGGCATAGCGCCCCAACGCCGTCTGGATATCGCGTTCGATCAGCAGAATCTCGTTACTCATGACGCCGCCGCCTCATCGAACAGAGGGAGTGATTTCAAAACCGCAGCCGCAGCGGTCCTGGCCGCCTTTGCGACGAATGTCTGAAAGTCGAGCTGGCTGTCCTCCCCTGCCAGATCCGACAATGCCCGAATGATGAGCCACGGTACCGCGAAAGCATCCGCGACCTGCGCCACAGCCCCGCTTTCCATATCGACGGCCTTGCCGCCCAGACCGGCGAACAGCCTTTCGCGCGTCAGCCCGCAGCCGAGATAATAATCGCCCGTCAGAATCGTGCCGAAATGCGCATCGGTCAAAGCCCGACGGGCAGCTTCGATCAAGCCCGCGTCGGCGATATAGGGCAGTTCGCCGCGAAATTCCGGAAAGGGCAACGCCCCGGCGCGATAGACCTCCAGCGTCCCTTGCACCATCGCGCCATAATCATGCTGGATCACCTCGGTCGCAACCACGAGCTCGCCCACGCCCAGCGCCGGGTCCAGCCCGCCAGCGACACCGGAAAAGATGATCCCGGCGCAACCGAATCTGTCGAGAAGGATCGCCGCGGCCAGCGCTGCATTCACCTTTCCGATCCCGGACTCGGCAAGCACGATCGGGTGCCGGTCCAGCCGGCCGTGGTGGATGCGGATGCCCGCGACCGTCTCCTGCCCGCTTTCGATCAGATGGTCGCCGAAAGCGGCGATCTCTTCCGGAATGGCGGTCAGAACGGCGATGGGTCTGGAAGGCATGTGCAATGATCCGGATCTGGCTCGGGCGGGCTACTGTCCAGGGACGCACCCATTCCTTCAAGCCCCTATCGCGCCGCAGTGGGCGTCCAATACTCGATTTTGCGCAACATAAAGACTGCGTCCGCGTCATAGCTGCGCAATTTCGCTGCCAGCCGAGGATCCGAGACCGCCTGGAACCCAAGCCGCTCCCAGATTGCAGCCGATCGGTTGACCGCGACCAGACTGAGGTTCGGCAGCTCCATACGCCGCGCCTGATCCGACAGATAGTCGATCACCGGCCGCGCCGCTCCGGCCCCGCGGGCCTCGGGCAGCAAGGCGATGTCGTGAATATAATATGTCGTCGGCAAAGCCGGCAGCGCGCCCAGCAAACTGTTGAGCTTTGGCGGCTCGCCATAGATCCAGGGGTGGCTGACGATATAGCCGGCCGCGGCGCCCGCCGAGCCTTCCAGTACAAGACACCCTGCGGGATGAAGCGCCAGCCGTTCCTCAAAGATGTCCGGGTCTTCGGGATAGAGCGGATGGACCGCCTCTGGGATTGCGAGCATGGCCGGCAGATCGGCCGCGGTCATCGGCCGCCAGCGAAAAGGGTTTGGCTGGGTCATGGGGCAGGCTGATAGCACAAAGTTAATGTGGAGCCCCAGTGACGAACCCGATTTGTTCTCCCATATTGGCGGGATGACTTCACTGCCGCGTCATACCTTCACCAACCGGCCAGCCGAACTTTTGCCGCCCAACATAGCCGCATGGTTCGCCCATCGCGGCTGGACCCCCCATGCCCATCAGCTGGCGATGGTCGAGGCGGCCATTCACGGCAGAAACGCTCTGCTCGTCGCCCCGACCGGCGCCGGCAAAACTCTCGCCGGCTTTCTGCCCACCCTGGCGGATTTGGCCGAGCGCCCCCGCCCCGGCCTGCACACGCTCTATATCTCGCCGCTGAAAGCCCTGGCCGTCGATATTCAGCGCAACCTGGAAACGCCGATTGCCGAATTGCGGCTACCCATTCGGGCGGAGACCCGCACCGGCGACACGCCACAGGCGAAGCGTGAACGGCAGCGCAAAGCCCCGCCGCATATTCTGATGACGACCCCCGAAAGCCTGGCGCTGATGCTGTCCTATAGCGACGCGGGCGCCATCTTTGCTGGGCTGAAAACGATCATCATCGACGAGTTGCATGCCGTGACCGGAACCAAGCGCGGCGATCTTCTATCGCTCGGCATCGCGCGACTGCGACGGCTGGCGCCGCGCGCCCGGGCGGTGGGCTTGTCCGCAACCGTGGCCGACCCGCCGCGTCTGGCCGCTTATCTGTCGCCCACCGGCCTGGCTGGCGCGCAGGACGTCACCATCATCCGCGGCCGCGACGGTGCGGCGCCGGTGGTGGAGACTTTGGCGACGCGCGAACGAATGCCCTGGGCCGGCCATATGGCCGTCCATGCGATGGCCGAGGTTTACGAGCGTATCCGCACCGTCAAGACCGCCATCGTCTTCGTGAATACCCGCGCCCAGGCGGAGCTGTGCTTTCAGGCCCTCTGGCGCTTCAACACCGACAATCTGCCCATCGCCATCCATCACGGCTCGCTCGAGATCGACCAGCGCCGCAAGGTCGAGGCGGCTATGGCGCGGGGCGAACTTCGCGCCGTTGTCGCCACCTCCTCGCTCGATCTCGGCATCGATTGGGCCTCGGTCGATCTTGTCGTGCAGGTGGGCGCGCCGAAGGGCGCCTCGCGGCTCATTCAGCGTATCGGCCGCGCCAACCATCGGCTGGATGAGCCCAGTCACGCCCTGCTCGTTCCCGGCAACCGGTTCGAATATCTGGAATGCCGCGCCGCCGCCGATGCCGTGGCGGCCAAGAGCTTCGACGGCGACCCGGTCGTAGCCGGCGGGCTCGACGTGCTGGCGCAGCATATATTGGGCATGGCCTGCTCCGCCCCCTTCACCGCCGACGGATTATTCGCCGAGGTGACCGGCGCCGCCCCCTATTCCACTCTGGCCCGGCGCGACTTCGACGATGCGCTCCGCTTCGTCGCCACCGGCGGCTATGCCCTGGGCAATTACGAACGCTTTCGCCGCCTGAAGCTGGATCCTGACACCGGTGAATACAGCTTGGCCAACCGCGACGCACAGCGGCAATACCGCATGAATATCGGCACGATCGTCGAGCAGACGATGCTGAAGGTGCGCCTCGGGCGCGGAAAGATTTTGGGCGAGGTTGAGGAATATTTCGCCAACGGTCTGGTGCCGGGCGACACCTTCGTCTTCGCCGGCCGGCTGCTGAAATTCGTCGGCCTGCACGACACCGAAGTGATGGCGGGCGACGGCGGAACCGGCGACCCGAAGGTCCCCGCCTATGCCGGCGGGCGTATGCCGCTGACCACCCATCTAGCTGACCGCGTGCGCGCCATGCTTGCCGACCCCGCCGCCTGGATCGACATGCCGTCGGACGTCAGGGAGTGGCTTGAGTTGCAACGCTGGGCTTCGGAGATGCCCGACCCGCACGGGCTGTTGGTCGAGAGTTTTCCGCGCGGCAACCGCGAATATATGGTGGCCTATTGCTTCGAGGGACGAAACGCGCACCAGACGCTTGGCATGCTGCTGACCCGCCGAATGGAGCGGATGGGGCTAAAGCCTCTGGGCTTCGTCGCTACCGACTATGTGCTTGGCATTTGGTCATTGACGCCCATCACGGCCCGCGACCTCGCCGAACTCTTCGACGAGGACCTTCTGGGCGACGACCTGGAGGCCTGGATGGAGGATTCCAGCCTTCTGAAACGCACCTTCCGCAACGTCGCCATCATCGCCGGCCTGATCGAACGCAACCACCCCGGCGAAAAACGCAAATCGGGCCGCCAAGTGACCTTCAGCTCAGACCTGATCTACGAGGTCCTGAAGCGCCACGAGCCGGATCACATACTGCTCCGGGCCACCCGCGCCGACGCCGCCCGAGGCCTGACCGACGTACGCCGCGTCGCCGATCTGCTGAAACGCGCCAAAGGCCGCATCACCCTAAAACGCCTGGACCGGGTCTCCCCGCTGGCCGTGCCGGTGCTGCTGGAAATCGGCCGAGAGAGCGTGTGGGGCGAGGCGCGGGAAGCCCTGCTGGCCGAGGCGGAGGAGCAGTTGGTCAGGGAGGCGACGGGGACACGGTAGCCGCCAGCAAAAGCTTTTCCTGTTCCACCAGCAGTTTGGGGCACTAACCAAAACCCCAATCGCTTGGCGATGGCGCGCGGTCCTGCGGAGACATAGACTGCAGCGGCCATTCAAAAAACTACTAGGGAGGACAAATGCCGGAGTCGTATGATCGCAGGGCGAAGTGGCAGCCTGCTCCACGACCGGATTGGCTGGCCACTTTCAATGCGCTGGGTCGGCATTTGGATATCGGGGCCATCGTCCCTCTCGACGAGGCCTCGCTGCTTGGCGCAGCGAAGCGGAACACCGGTCTCGATGACTTCGGTGACGACAATTGGCTGCCCCATTTTAGAATGCTGGTCGGCCTGATCGAAAGCGAGGCCCGGCTCAATTTTTTCGGGCGCATCCTCACCCGCTCCGATTTCCTGATCTATCTCTCGGCCCGCCTCCGCATAGTCGATGCATTCAAAACCCACCCTGGGATCGCCGATGAGGTCATAACGGAGCCGGTGTTCGTTCTTGGGCTCGGCCGCTCCGGCACCACGATCCTTCAGGATGTTCTGTCGCGCGATCCTCAATTCCGGTCGGTGCGAAAATGGGAATCGCTGTTTCCCTGGCCGCCGCCCGAGCTGGAAACTTATGACACCGATCCGCGGATCGCAAAGGCACAGCAGATTGCGGGGGTGCATTGGGCGGCGACGCCCGAAGTCCGCGCAATGCATGATGCGGACGGCGACCAGCCGGTTGAGGATACTGAGTTCACCTATCCTGCATTTATGTCCGAAGTCTGGACCTGGATTTACAAGATCCCGTCTTGGGACGCGTATTTCGCTGAGCAGGATCTGGACCATCATTTCGCGTGGCATAAGAAGACTCTAAAGTTTCTACAGTGGCGCCACCGCAAGCCGCATTGGCTGCTGAAAAACCCGACCCATATGCCGCGCATTCCCCAATTGTTACGGCACTACCCCGACGCGAAATTCATTTTCACGCACCGCGACCCGATCCCCTCTGCGGATTCACTGACCAGCCTGATGGGCACGATTTTCTGGCTTCGCACAGATCAACCCTATGGCAGCGGCGCCGGCGACGATTTCGCCGTCGCCGACCATCGTGCGCAACTGTGGGACAAGGTCATCGACTGGATCGAGAGCGGTGTCATTGCCAAGGGCGCCTGCGCACATATCCACTACCCCGAATTCATGGCGGCGCCCATGGAAGCCATCAAACGCGCCTATCGCGATATCGGATTGCCGGTCACGGAAAAGGCCATCGCATCGATGAGTGCCTATCTGGCCGATAAGCCCCAAGGCGGGCGCGGGAAACATAACTATCAGCGCGCAAGCGATGCCGTGATTGCCGATGAACGCCGCAAATACAAACGCTATCAGGAATACTTCAACGTCCGGAACGAGATTTGACCGACAGGGGCAGGGTAATGCCGATTGAAAGAAGGAACCATCCGCAGGAGGTTTTGACAGTTGATTTCCTAGTCCTGGGCGGCGGCATGGCCGGAATGACCGCGGGCGGGCGCGCTGCCGCCGCGGGGTTGCGGGTGCTGGTGGTCGAGAAAGGACCTGAGATCGGCGGGTCGGCGCTACTGTCGGGCGGCAAGCTGTGGACCGCGAAATCGGCTGAGCTGTTCGCACAGGAAACGCCCGGCGGCGACCCGGCGCTTCAGCGCGCGATGCTTGATATGTTCGACACTTCGGTCGATTGGCTGCGCTCCACCGGCATCGATGTCGCCGACGTCAGCTATCATCTGCATTACGGCAAGGGTTACGATTTCGATCTGATCGCCTATTTCGAGCATTGCCGCATGCTGGTGGAAAAGGCCGGCGGCTGGATCGTCCGCGATGCGGTCGCCGACCGATTGATCGTCGAGGATGGGCGGGTGACCGGCGCGGTCATCTCGGACCGTGACGGCGACACCATCGTGCACAGCGACTGGACCTTGCTCGCCACCGGCGGCTTTTCCGCCAACCCGCAACTGCTGGAATGTTTCGTCAACCGGAACGCCGCAAAGGCGCTGGCCCGGTCGAACCCGTATAGCACGGGCGACGGATTGCGCCTGGGTGTCGAGGCCGGGGGCAGCATCTCGCCCTTGATGAAAGGTTTCTATGGCCATGTCATCCAGTCGCCGGTCCATAAATGGGGCCCACGCGAATTTCGCGCCTATACTCAGGGCGGTAGTATCCGCAGCATCCTGATCAACCGGTCGGGCCTGCGCTTCTGCGACGAGTCGCTCGGCGACCATCAGAACGCCCAGCGCATTCTGGAGCAGCCCGGCGCCACTATACTCATCGTCTTCGACGAGGGCGTCCGCCGGGCAGAGGCGCAGACCATCCTGGCCAACACCAGCACCCCGATCGACAAGGTTCAGATAGCCATCGACGAAGGCGCACATGTCGCCGCCGCCGATAATTGGGCTGAATTATTCGAAAAGACGCGGGCATGGGGTTTCGACGCGGAAACGGCCATTGAGACCGTCGCCGACTATAATCGGCAGGCCATGGCCACCGAACCGCCGACCCCGCCGCGCATTCGATCGCTGCAGCCGTATCTGGAGCCACCGTTTTACGCGATCGAAGGCCAGGCCGGCGTCACCGCAACCCACGGCGGGCTGCGGGTCGATACCGTGGCGCGAGTGCTGAACGCATTCGGTGAGCCGATCCCGGGCCTATTGGCGGCCGGGGCGGATGCCGGGAACGTGCATGGCGAAGGCTATGCCGGCGGCCTCTGCTTCGCCGCCACATTCGCCCTGCTGGCCGCCCGCCACGTCATTGGCGAACGTCCCGGCTGACTATTCTTCTGCCGTCAGCCCTGCCGGAACTGCGGGACGATTTCCTCGCGGATGCAACGCAGAACATCGCCGCGGCGATATCCCAGCAAGGCCGTATCGGCAGGGTTTGCCTCGAAAAACAAATTGTTGCCGCGCCCCCAGGGAATGGCTGCATCGGGTAGCATCGGGTGCTCCTGGTCGATCACCACGGGCGCAGGCTTTCCGACCGCCTCGAAGAATGCGCCGAAATATTGCCCGAAGGTCAGATTCTCATCGGCGATCAGATAGGCCTTGCCGTTTTCCTCACGCGTCAGCGCATTTTCCACCGCGTCCGAGATCGAGTTGGTGGTGATGAAGTTGACGCCGCCCGCCGGCGCGAACACCGGCATCGGATCGAACTTTCCCTCGGCATACTGAACATAGGCGGCAAACATCGTCTGCAACCCCGGAACCGCACCCAGGACGAATGGTGCATCGAGGCTGATAACCCTGAAGCTGTCGCTGGCCAGAGCGCAAATCCCGTCTGAGGCATCCTTCCGCGACTGCATATAAGGATTATCCTTCATCAGCTCCGGCGTCACATGCGGGTAATAACTACCGATATTGATGGCTGTGCGAATTCCGGCATCGCGCGCGGCAGCAAAAAAACGCGGCTGGGCGACGGCGTTGGCATAGGTCACATGTTCGTAATAATCGGCGCCCGCCGGCACATGGCGGATATCGTTGCCGGCAGCGAAAATCATCGTATCGAATTCGGCCAACCGGGCCTTGGGCACTTCGTCGATGATATAGTCCAGGCGCAAAAACTTCAGACTGCCGAGAGGCGTACCGGCGGCCGGCGGATTGCGCCCCGCAATGGTTACATCGTGCCCCTTGCTTGCCAGCCTAAGCGCGATATGTCCGCCGATCATTCCGGCGCCGCCGACTACCAATGTCTTCATAGACTCGTCCCTCTCATGTGGAGGGCGAACCTATGAAGCCCGATCGCCTTTGGCAATCACCCTTGGCGCCGGATCGAAATCACCTCACCCGGCATGCACGCCCGAGCCGCGGACGCCATGAAAACCTGCGGCCATATCGCGGCGGAAATGATGATAATCGTCACGGCGAAAGGCGTGGCCCGGGCCGTCGGTGAAGTAGAAATAGCCGTCGGCAGCCCAATATCCGTCATAGAACGGGCCATAAAAATCGTCGTAATAGCCGCTATAGGCCAGCGACCCCGGCAGGACCGTCGGACCAGTGACCGAGACCGGCCCCGGACCGGCAACGCCCTGGACGCATTCGA
The DNA here is from genome assembly GCA_003165335.1 of Rhodospirillales bacterium. Taxonomy (GTDB): domain Bacteria; phylum Pseudomonadota; class Alphaproteobacteria; order BOG-932; family Roseiterribacteraceae; genus BOG-932. The sequence goes on from PLTD01000217.1 coordinate 43,356, forward strand.
ACACGACAACCCTGCTGTCCGGGCCCTGGTCGATATGGGCTGTTCTCGGCACCGCCTGGTACTGGCTGCAATAGGTCGCCGCGCTCTGGTTGGCCTGCAGCAGCTCTGCGTCGTTATGATATTGATAGGTGATGCTCGGATTGCTGGCCTGCACCACGGAAGGGGTCGTATAGCGCGGCACGCACCCCGTCGCCATCAAACCGGCCAGCACGACTGCGCCCTGAACGCTCGCTTTGAAAGCGTGAGAAGAATAGACGGTCATTTGATAAAAGCCCCTGCTATTCGATCGCCGTCGGCAATCGAAATATGTCACTGGAGCCAATTCGGTCGCGCCGCCGGACCGGCAGGCGCGACACTGGCCCGATGTCACAGGAACCCGGGAAATGACCTACTGTTCCGCACTGTTGAAAACGGGCAGTACCCTTTTGGGCGCCATCGCACAGACGATGGCGCCCAGGTAAAACTTACTCCGCAGCGATCGCGATCGTCGGCGATGCCTTGCCCGGCCGCTTCGCACGGAAATACGGGATCACGTAGCGGCCGATATTGGAGATCGTCTGCAACTGCGCCCATTGCGGCACAGTGCCCATCTGGCAGATGAAGAGTATTTCATCGGCCCCGGCCTCGATCAGCTTTTCGACATAGCCGATGCAATCCTCAACCGTGCCATAGGCATGGTTCGGGTTAGACAGCATCAGGCTGGGGTCGCTGAAATCGACCGTGATCTTTTCCGACGCCCACTGGGACTTGATCACGGTCTGGCCGGTCGTCGTCTCGACCGTGTCATCCGCGTCGGCCCAGGCGTTCCAATCGGGCAGCGGCCCGCCGCCGTTCCAATAGGTGATTGCCTCCATGAAGAAACGCTGGCCGCGGATACCGATCTTGCGAGCCTCTTTGCCATTATCCAGCACAATGGCGGGGCACAAGGCCGCCAGATGCTCGATCGGGCGGAACCCGACCTGCTCTTCAGGTTTGCGGCTGGCCCAGGCCTCGCGGTAGATGCGGTTCTTGTTGGCGACGTCGTCCGGCCCGCCGAAACCCAGCACCAGCGCACCCATGCCGCGCTTGCCAGCCTTGGTCAGCGTATCGGTGTTGGTACAGGCCAGATACATCGGGGGATGCGGATCCTGATAGGGCTTGGGATGGATCGGCCGCTTCGGGATGTCGATATATTTGCCGTGATGCTCGATTTCGTCCTGCACCATGATCTTGGGAATCAGGTACATGGATTCGTCGATCTGCTCCGGCAGGGTGTTCAGGTCATAGCCGAACGTGCCGGATTCCTGCTGCGTGCCACCCTTGCCAACGCCGAAATGAACACGGCCCTTCGACAAGATATCAAGGCAGCCGATGCGCTCCGCCACCTTGACCGGATGGTTCATGTTGGGCGGCAGGCAGACGACGCCATGGCCGATGCCGATGCGGCTGGTCTTGCCCGCGATGAAGGCCAGGAACGTCTCCGGCACGCTCATATGCGCGTAATAGGTCAGTGCCGTGTGTTCGACGCACCAGATGATGTCGAAGCCGACTTCCTCGGCCAGCATCACTTGCTCGACCATGTCATCGAAGACCTTGCGGTCGCCTGCCCGCGATGCATCCGTCGTCTGGGCTTCATAAATCAAAGAAAATCGCATGTCCCTCTCCCGTCGGCGTATTCATTGCACAGAATGGGCATCGCGACCGCCGCGTCGCGCTTTCAATATTCAGCATTTGCGGTTTCGGGGCATCGTCTATTCGGGTGAGCCTGAAAGTCGCGCCCCGTTACGACGTCAATCACCGAAACGCTGCTGAACATGGCGCCTACGCTCGGCGATTTCCGCGCTGCGTTGGTCCGCGGCGAATACCGGCGTATCGGCCGGCAGATACTTGCGCAACTCTGACAGTTTCACCTTTAGGGTTGTCGGCCATTTATCCTTGGCGAATTCCGCCTCCTTCATCCCGTCATAGCGAAGCAATATGACGCCCTGGCGCAGCCCATCCGTATCCAGCCAGTTCTGCACGCCCGGGTCCTTGGCCGAGATCACGAAATGAAAGGCGCCATCGGCTGTGCGGTAAGCCTGATCGGCGGTCAGGCTGCTCTGGCGGTTGGCATATTCAAGCGATGAGAACCAGCGGTCGGTCAGTTGGATGCCCTGGTAGTTCGCGCTCGTCGGCCATGTGGTCACGATCAGCGCCTCGTCGTCGGCCAGATCGAAATGCCCCTCGGTCATCCAACGGCCCTTCACCCCGCCCTGGGCGGAGGGGTCCATCGGCGGGATCAGCGTATTGGCCGGTATGGCGTTGACATAGCGGTCCAGCACAAAGCTCGGCCAGACCTTGACGATCATCAGCAGGTCCTTGGCCGCTTTGTTCAGCTTGGCAGCCATCGCGGCCTCGCTCAGCGGCGGCTTCAGCGCACCCTCGAAGCCGACGCGGTCGATATGGACCTCGCCCGGTGTTTCGTTCTTCCAATCGCTGAATATCTGCCGGACCATGATCTTGGTCGCGTCCGGCGCATTCTCCATCCAGTTTCCGTCGCGCTTCGCGGGCGACAGGAAAACCTCAAAGCTGCCGTCCTTGCCGAAGGTCACATTCTCCATTGCCAGGTTCGAGACGACCCGCCCGCCGCCTTTGACGTAGGGGTCGCCGGCATAGATCTGGAAATCGATCCGCCGCTGTTTCCCAAGCCGACCCCACACGCGGTATGTCTCGCCGCCGCGGATCGGTGCGAACAGATAGCGCTGATCGGGGTTGTCGCCGCCTTCGCGGATACGGAAATCCAGCACCCGGAAGAACGGGAAGTCGGCATCCAGAACGACATCCTCCTCCAGGGTGCGGATCATCATGCTGGAGATAAATGCCAGGCCCGAGGCGCGGCTTTCTGCGTCTTTGTAGAACGGGTGCTGCTCGACAAAGTCCCGCGATTCCTTCACCGCATCCATGAAACGGCTGAAGGCCTGATCCATGGCAGCCGCGTCGCCGGGCTCATCGGCACGCAAAGGGAGAGCGAACCCGATCAGGATCATGACCGCACAAGCGATCGTGCGAAGCTTCATTGCCGCCCTCCCCTTTTTTATGGACGCTCTTTGAACGCCTTGAGCCAGCCCAAAGTCTCACCTGTCGGACCCGCCGGAAAATACTCCGCGCCATACCATCCGACATAGCCTTCCGCTTCCAGCGCTGCAAAGGCCGCCGGAAAGTCGATTGTCCCTGAACCCGGCTCCCGCCGGCCCGGCGCATCTGAGAACTGAACATGGCGGATCAGGTCACGGTACAAATCCGCCGCCTGCACCAGATCGTCGCCAGCGCAGGTTAGGTGATAGAGGTCGAACAATAGTCCCACCCGCCCGCCGAACCGGCGCCTCAATATATCGGCCGCCTTGCCGACGCTCTGAAACAATGCGGTCGGCGCGTCCAGCGGGTTCATTGGCTCAAGAACCAGCGTGAACGCCGCGCCATTGGCCTCGGACACCGCAGCCTCGGCATTGGCGACATAGGCATCCAGGCATTGCGACCGGCTGACACCCGATGGGATGCGCGAGGGGCCGAGATGGACAAACGACGCACCGAGCTGCGATGCGGCGTCGAAGGCATTGCCAACCGCGTCTCTAAACGCCGCCTCGCGTCCGGGAACGCCCGACAGCCCGTTCCCGCCTTGCAGGTAATCCCCCATATCGACATTGACGAGCACCACATCGACACCGGCAGAGCGTGCGGCATCGGCCATCTCGCCCGCGTCCCCCTCGCTCAGCACCTGAATTTCGACGCCGTCGAAGCCTGCCGCCTTCGCGGCAGCAAATCGTTCGATCAGCGGTAACTCGCGGAACATGAAGCTGACGCTAGCTGAGAACTTGCGACCCATTCTGCCTGGTTCAATCCAGCCGTAGGGCATAGGAGCGTGCGCGATCAGCCAGTTGGATGCGTCGCTGGAACGCCGACAGCAGTTGTACTTCCGAGGGCATGGCGCCCTTGAGCTGCGACAGTTTCACCACTTTGACCGAGCGGATCGCATGATCCGGGGACACGGTCTTGTCAGTCAATTCCTGCCAGCGCAGAGTTATCAGCCCGGCATGCATGCCGACGCTATCGATCCAGTTACGATAACCCGGGTCGCGGGGGCATAGAACATAAGTAAAGCTGCCGTCGGCCGATGGTGCGGCCTGGTGGTTGTTCAGGCTGCTCGTGTGACGGATATAGTCCGGAGCGACACTCCAGGGATCGGCGATCTGAAAGCCCAGGTAGCGCGCGCCGGCCGGATCCAATGTCACGACCAGCGCCTCGTCCGGCTTCAGATCAAAGCGCGCCATAACGGCAAAGCCCCAACCTCCGTCGCGTCGGCGAGGCGTCTCGATCACATTGGCGGGATGGGCATAGATATAGTCATTGTCGAATTTCAGCCAGAACGGAACCATGGAGCGCATCAGCTGGATCGCCTGCTCGGCAATGACCTTGTTCGTCGGTTGCGGCTTCAGCGGCGGACCGTCCGCACGCGCAACGGCAAGTCCGTTCGGTCGCTCTTTCGACCAATCCGACAGAGTGTCGCGCACGATCAATATCTCGTCGGGGTTGTCGCCGCTCTGAATATGGTTGCCCGGGCCATTCGCGCCATCGTGATCGATAGTGATTGTAAAAGACCCGTCTGACGCAACGGACAGGTCTCGCGCTGTCAGCGCGCCCAAGACTGGTGAACCTTCGAACACGGCCTGCTTTTCGGTACCGCCTGAGCCAGGACGGGTCTTATAGAGCGTAAAGCTCTCCTGAAGCGGCCCGTCCTGCCTGATTCTGCCGGTAATCGTGTAGCGCGCTGCGCCGTCTATCGGGATGTTTCGGTAGAAATTGTCCGGATTGTCGATGCCATGCCCGGACCCGGGAACATGCAGCGCGCGCCAGTCATGGGTGGCAGCGGTTGCCCAGCTGATTTTCGGTCGGTCCGGATCGTTATTGGCTGCCGCAAGTACTGACGCGAAGGCCACCGATCCCAAACCCGCTTCCAACCTTGCGCGTCCGTCCTGCTGACTCGCCTCGGGGTCCTCCACATACAGCGCGCGAAGCCTCGATTTTTCCGCCTGCACTGAAGGCATTGCGAACACGGCGACTGCCTGCCGATCGACCGCAACCTGGTCGTCTGAAATGGCCGCCGCGCCGATACCCGGGGCAAAACCGGCGAGGCTCAAACAAATCGTTACGGATGCCGCTCCAACTGATCGAATGCTGTTCAAGCTGTTTTCCCCGAATATGCGCGAGCCCATTCCTGCAGCCCTTGATCTATCTCATCGTCTCAGCGTTCCGCGACATATTCAATCTTGCGCTTGAAGCGGGCTTCTCTTGCGTCTTTTCTTGAGCCGGATTACGCCCATTGTTTAATGCGGGTCCAAGGACCGAAGAGGACATCATGGACGATATTCCCTATCTCTTGCGCGGCATCACCCAGATGACGACAGCGTCGAGCACGTTGATCAGCTCATCGCGCTATCTGAACAGCCCGCGCATGCGCGAATGGGTGGCGCAGGAACTGCTGCGCAAGAACGGACCGGACCTGCCGACGCCGTCGGGCGCTTTCCAACTCTCCTTCATCATCAAGGAGATGCAGAACTACGCCGAGATCGACGCGATGATGGAGGAGGAACGCAAGCATAACGCAAAGCTGGACCGCTTCCTCTCCGAGCGTTTCGTCTCAAGCTACACGCTGGATGACCTGTCCAAATATCCGCAGGGGTCAGTGGCCGCCCAGTTCTACAAGCAGCTTCACGACGGCAATTACCAGGTCAATATCGTCCCGCCCTATGAGGCCAAAGGCAACTACGACTATTGGCTGCTCAGGTCCGGCCAGTCGCACGATCTGGAGCACATCATCACCTCGGGCGGGTTCGATTCTCTGGGCGAGGTCGTGGTCGGGCTAGCCAAGCTTGAGAATATCTACAAGCATTTCAGCCCCGAGTTGGCGAACGAGCTGGCGGTCATGCAGTTCTTCACCTCGTTCCGCTTCATCTCGCGCATGGCCTGCCACTATCCCCATGTTTGGCACCACATGTGGGCGGCGGTCGACCGCGGGCGCAAGATCGGCACGGCGTCGGATTGCTATGTCATATCCAAGTACGAGGACGTCTTTCACCTGACCCCGGCCGAGGCCCGCGAGGCGCTGGGAGTCCGCGAAGTTGAGGAGGTCGACACTGCAGCCGCCTCAGCCATCTGGGACGGTCGCGCCTGATCTGCCGCAAACAACCTGTTCGGCAGGCGCAATGGGACGGCTGGTCTTCGGATAATCGACGGCGGACCGTCGCCATAGCGACGAATTCGGATGCAACTCAGCAGCCGCATGTGAGCTTCGCGTAAAATCGGGACGCGGCGTTTGCGCGCCGGTTCTTTCACTTTGCGTTATATTTCTGCTAGAATAAACGGTCCGTGTATGCGCCCCGGAAGAAGCGTGGCGGCAGGTTTCGGGAGGGGCGCAATGGCACGATTGAATTCGATCTTCTGTTCGGCGGCGGCGATGGCCGGCTTGCTGGCTCTTGGCGCGAACGCCTCGGCGGGTGAGGCCAAGGGCTTTGCGGTCACTTGGTTCCAGCCTGCCATGTACACGGCCGACGACGATTGCCCGGATGGCCTCAACAAATCGCCTGATTTCAAAGCGATCTTCGCGGCTGAGGGCAAGACGCCTGAACAGATCAAGGATCTGATCGACCATCCCAATTCCAAGGAATTCGCCGACGCCGTAATCAATCGCGGTCCACACGGCGAGAATGTCTGCGCCGACCCGGCCTCGGCTCCCGACCCGGGCCAAAAGACGGTACAGGGTAAGATTGCTTTCGGCTTCAACCTCGATGGCAAGACCGATTCGGGCAGCACGCCTGCGCCCAACACCTGCGCACATGCCAAATTCACAAGCCCTGATGGAACGCCCGGCATCGACAACCAGCATTATCGGGCTCTCGGCTGCATGATCGCGCTTCGCGGAAAACGCGGCCACGACGGGTTCGTGCTCAGCTACATCATGGAGCGGATGAAAGCCGAGGGCCTGCGGACCTATCTTATCGAGATCAAGGGAATAAATGATCCGAAAGACAATAAGGATGTTGAGGTCGGCGTCTATCTCGGCAGCGACCCTTTGGTACTGGACGCCAAAGGCGAAGTCCGTCGCGACACGACGCAGCGGGTCAGTAAGGATGTACGCTGGCACAATGTTGTCCACGGCTCGATGAAGGACGGCGTCATCACGACCGACGTCTTTGACCTGAACCTGCTGGGCGACCCAATCTGGGTGCCGGAGTTTCATTTCAAGCAGGCCAGGCTACAGCTTACGGTTCAACCGAACGGAGACATCAAAGGTACGCTGGGCGGCTACCAGGATGTCATGACGATGTACTACAACACCGTGAAGTCCGGTATTTTGTTTGAGACGACCAACGCGGCCTCGTGCCCGGGCGTCTATTACGCGCTGAAAAGGCTGGCGGACGGATATCCCGACCCTAAGACGGGCGAGTGCACACAAATTTCCACCGATTTCAATATCGAGGCGATCCCGGCCTTCGTGCTGCATCAGCCCGGTGACACCGGAAAGACCAAGACAGCCCAAGCGACGCCCGCAGGCCATCAGGACTAGCATGAACAGAGTTTTAAAATTCGGCGTCGCAGCTGCGTTCGTCCTCGGCACGCTCGTCAGTTGCGGCAACAACGACGAACCGCAGTCTTCCGGCGGGCCTATCGTGGTCAGGCGGCTGACTCAAGAGCAATATCAGACGATCATTGCGGATATATTCGGCGCGGATATTAAGATCGGCGGCAGGTTCGAACCCGATCTACGCAAATCCGGACTGCTCGCGATCGGAGCCGGTGAGGTCAGCGTTACACCGGCCGGCTTCGAGCAATATGACAGCATGGCGCGCGGTGCTGCCGGTCAGATCGTGGACGAACAGCACCGCGACATGCTGATCGGTTGTAAACCGGCGTCAGTGAAGGCGCCCGACGAGACATGCGCCAAATCCTTCTATTCCAAAGTCGGACGCCTCCTCTACAGACGTCCCTTAACTGCGGACGAGCTCAACGCCCAACTGGCGATAGCCGATGCCGCCACTGTGAAACTCGGCAACTTCTATACCGGTCTGGCGATGGGCCTAACCGGGATGCTGGAAGCGCCGCAGTTCCTGTTTCGCCGCGAAGTCGCAGAAGCCGACCCCGACAATGCGGGACAACAGCGGCTGAACGCCTTTTCAAAGGCCACACGCCTCAGCTTTTTTCTATGGAACACCACGCCGGACGATGAGTTGTTGACCGCCGCCGAGAACGGCGATCTCAATTCGTCACGGGGGTTGGCCCGTCAAGCCGACCGCCTTATGGCTTCGCCCCGCCTCACCGCGGGAGCACGCGCTTTCTTCAACGATATGATGGGGTTCGACGCCTTCGCAGACCTGTCGAAAGACACGACGATCTATCCCAAGTTCACCAACGCCGTCATCGCTGACGCGCAGGAGCAGACCCTGCGAACAATCACGGACCATCTGCTGGTCGCAAAAGGTGACTACCGTGACCTCTTCACGACACGTAAAACATTCATGACGCCGCTGCTGGGAACGATTTATCGCGTGCCGGTTGAAACCCATGAAGGTTGGGAGGCACATGAGTTTCCGGCAGACGATCCACGAGCCGGCCTACTGACACAAATCAGCTTCTTGTCGCTCCATTCCACGCCTGGCCGCAGTTCGCCCACAATCCGCGGCAAAGCGCTTCGTGAAGTTCTGCTTTGCGAAAAAGTGCCGGATCCGCCAGGCAACGTGAACTTCAATCTGGTTCAGGATACCAAGAACCCGCAATACCGCACAGCGCGGGCCCGGCTCAGCGCCCACGCGATCCAGGCCACCTGTAAGGGCTGCCACCGGCTGATCGACCCGATGGGGCTGGGGTTGGAGCAGTTCGATTCGCTGGGCGAGTACCGCCCAACCGAAAACGAAACACCGATTGATGCCTCGGGTGAATTGGACGGAGTGAAATTCACCGACGCCGCCAGTCTCGGCCGCGCGCTGCACGACAATCCGGCTACGGCGTCCTGTCTGGTCAACAGGCTGTATGCCTATGCTGCTGGGCGCGCTGCGGGCAAGGGCGAGGCCGATTGGATGAAGTATCTCGACACCAGCTTCGCTGCCGATGGCTATCGTCTGCCCGCTCTGATGCACCGCATTGTGACCAGCGAAGCATTCTATCGGATTGCCGCTCCAGAAACGGCCGCAGTCAGCTCAACCAAGGAGAGCGCTCAATGAATTCCAACGCGCGCATGAACCGCCGCACCATCCTGCGTGGGATGTTAGGGGGCGCGGCAGTCAGCATGGGAATGCCGCTGCTCGATTGTTTTCTCAACACTAACGGCACGGCGCTGGCGTCCGGTGCGCCGCTGCCGGTCAGGTTCGGAACCTGGTTTTGGGGCTGCGGCCTTAACCCCGGCCGTTGGATTCCGCAGAAGATTGGAACCGACTACGATATGCCGGCCGAGATTAAAGTCTTGGCTCCATACAAGGACCGGCTCAGCGTTTTCAGCGGATTCAAGGCAATCGTCGACGGGAAGCCGGCCGTTGTCCACTATACGGGGTCGATGAGCATCCTGACCGGATCAGCTCCTAAGGACATGCAGTCGGTCGAGGCGCCGACGATGGATACGTTCATTTCCGACGCAATCGGATCGACCACCCGATTCCGGTCCCTGGAACTCGCAGCCACCGGCAACCCACGCGACAGCAACAGCCGCCGCAGCTCCAGCGTCATCAATCCGGCAGAAGGCTCACCTCTCGCTTTTTATACGCGGTTGTTCGGCCCGGACTTCAAAGACCCCAACGCCGCTGATTTCGTGCCCGACCCCGCTGTGATGGTTCGCCAAAGCGTACTGTCGGCGGTAACCGAACAGCGCCAAACAATTCTTGCTGGGCTCGGCTCGGCCGATAAGGCGCGCATGGATCAGTACTTCACCTCGGTACGGCAACTCGAACAACAGCTTGCCCTGCAATTGCAAAAGCCCGCCCCGCTGGAGGCATGCACCAAACCGGGTCAACCAAGCTGGAGCGAGACCAAGGAAAACACCCAGATCGACGTCGTTACCGCCAACCACAAGCTGATGGCCGGTCTATTGGCCCAGGCATTGGCCTGCGACCAGACAAGGGTCTTCAATATGGCCTTCGGCGACGCGACCTCATCGTTGCGCAAAGCGGGCAGCACGGTGACCCATCATCAGCTGACTCACGAGGAACCGATCGACGAAAAGCTCGGCTATCAACCGGAGGCCACCTTCTTCGTCGACCGGATTATGGAGGGTTTGCTGACGATGGTGACAGCGTTGGATTCGGTTAAGGAAGGCGATGGCACTCTCCTCGACCACACTTTGATGCTCGCTCACAGCGAATGCAGCTATGCCAAGATCCACTCGCTTGAGACCCTTCCAATGTTTATAGCCGGCCGAGCCGGCGGGAAGATCAAGAGCGGCCTGCATATCGACGGCAATGGCGATTCCGTGACCCGCGTCGGCCTCACGATACAGCAAGCCCTTGGGCTGCCACTGAACAAATGGGGCACTGGGTCGATGGAAACGTCCAAAACCGTCGGCGAGATCATGGCGTGACCTTGGTACATAAGGCGTATTTCAGGAAGACAGAGATGCGAAGGATTTTGCTGACGAGCGCAATCGCCGTCGGGTTGTTCACTGCCGGCGGCGCGGGTGCCGATACATCTGTCGCGCCGGACAATTCAGCAACAGCCCCCGGCGTCATTACGACCCAACTCGTTCCCGGTGGCGCGGTCTTGGCCGACGTGATGGGCCACACGATCTATACGTACGACCGGGACACCAAACCTGGAAAATCGTCCTGCATCGAAGCCTGCGCCCAGGATTGGAAGCCGCTTCCCGCCGCTTGGCTCGCCAATCCAGCGGGCGACTGGTCGGTCATCACCCGCGAAGACGGCAGCAGACAATGGGGATATAAGGGTAAGCCGCTTTATACGTTTTCGGGCGACCACAAGGCGGGCGATACGAACGGCGAGGGTGCTGACAATAGCTGGCGCGCGGTCGTCACCGCCCGAAAGTTCCTGCCTCCCAAGGTTGCGATCTGGCACAGCGATTTCGGTCCGGCCTTTGCGACAACGGATGGCAAAACTCTTTATGTCCTCGCGGAATTGCACTTCAACCCATTAGGCACGAAACGACACACCGGCCCCAATATCGGCCTGACGGATTGCACCGCTGAATGCACGAAGACTTGGGTTCCGTTCAAAGCCCCCGCTGACGCTGTGGCGGCGGAGGACTGGTCGATCGTCACGCGCGACGACGGGACCCGGCAATGGGCCTATAAGGACTGGCCGGTCTACACAAATGTGCAGGATTCGAAGGCCGGGGACACGCTTGGCGAAGGTATAAGCACTCTTAAGACAGGAATTACCGGCCTGTCCTGGCAAGTGGCCACCCTGCTCTAGTCCAGCGTTTTCGAGAAACCAGCATATCTGGCACTCTATAATTCGATGGTCACCATGTCGAAAGCATTTGCCGTGCGGTCTATGGGGCTGCCGAATGTCGAAGATTACCGAACCATCCGGTTATCTGCTTTAAAAACCGCACCGGAAGCGTTCGGCTCAGTTCATGCCATAGAAGCCTCCAAGCCTATCGAGGAGCATGCGGAACGGCTTACCTCATCGCTCGTGTTCGGCGCCTATGACGACGATCAAATCGTGGGTATGGTTGGCTTGAAAGCCGAAAAAGGGCCCAAGGACGCCCACAAAGGCTTTATGAGGGGGGCTACATCGAACCCGAATATAAGGAAATGCCGTATTGGATCAGCCTTAGTTTCCGCTCTCTTGAAAGCTGCACACGGCGTAGTCGAGCAAGTGACGCTGTCGGTGGTAGCGGAGAATGCAGCCGCCATCGCCTTGTATGAGGAATTCGGATTCACAAGATACGGCATTGAACCAAGAGCGCTGAAAACACCGGCGGGTTATTCCGACGAGGTTCTGATGGTCTTGTTCCTTGGAGCGCAAACGCCTCGCTCGGGTTTCTAGAGCCGCTTTCCACCCGCTGTGGGTATTGGACCCGGCCACAGGTTATCCTCGTCTCTGGTAGGTTCGGCTTTTTGGAAACGATGAACTCGGAATTCGAGGTCAGCTGGTCGGAGCCCAGGGTTCTTCAGGTCCGGGATCCGGGCCATAGATTTGCGCGTCTGCCTCAGCAGCCAATTGCATTTCGGCAATATATGTGTCGAGCGTGCCCGACCGCGCAGCCTCGCGCTCGAACATGCGCCATAGGATCGGCATTGCTTTGAAAGTTACCGCGGCACCGATTGCACCGATGATCGGGTCGGTAAAATCGGGGCGAAGCCCAGCTGTCATCAATCGGCCGAGCTCCATCAGCAACGACAGGCCAAATGCGAGGCCTGCCGAAAAAGTGGCACCCTTCGACCAGAAGCCGCGGCGTAGCCAGACCATGACGCCGATGGGTGCGAACAACAGGAACTCCACAACAAAACTCTGCGTCGCATGCGCCTTGCTGACGATATAAAAGTTCCAGAAAGGCAAAAACTGCCGAATAGTCAGCCCATGCACCCCCTCGTCGATGGTCCACCACTCTCTGCTTAAAAGCCCGCTGACAAACATCACCAGAACCACATAAACCGGGATCGCGAACGGCAGGAAACGCGAAAAATAATAATGCCGTTTGCGCAGGTCTTTACCCTTTAGGCGCTGAATAAACTGCAAACCGATGGCCACGCCGATTATGCGATAAATCAGTGAAATCAAGAACGGGGACGCACTCAGCACAAACATCTGCAGGATGAAGACGAAAAAAATCAGACCAAAAGCACGCCGTAAAAGTGAATTGAATGACCGCTCCCGGTCCCAGACCGCCAGAAACATACCCAAGGGTGCAGTCGACAATATCTCCGCCAGCGTGACGAGAAACTGGTAAGCGGCAGGGTGCCCTTCACCCGGTGTCGCCACCAGTATTCCAGGCAATTCGATAAGGCGACCGGCCAAATCGCCTAGGCTCAAAGTAAAATCGAAGGGCGTCAGAAAATAGCCGATCAGCCAGACGGAATAAGCCCCCAGGACGATCGTCAATCCATCGCCAGCGGCGAATTGGCTTACAAGTGCAGGGTAAAGTCGGGTGTGCGAAAGCCAAAATACCGCAATCCCCAGTACTGCGCCGATCGTTTGCGCCGTGATGTAATTCAGCGTTACCGTGCGCGGGGGAAAGAACAACTGGGTATATTTGACGGCGAGAATAAATAGGACACAGACGATCAGGGTGGAGAAACTCCCGATCGCATCGCGGCTTTTGTTGCCGCCTGGACTGAATGCGCTGTTCAGGAAATACGCCAATGGTATCGGCATCAGCATATTGGCGATCCAGTCGGCGCGCTGATCAGAGCCGTGATGGACAAATCGGACAGCCATGAATTTTTGCCAGGCCTGATCGGGGCTGATCGCGACATAGTGCAACCCTGCGGGTCCGAGCACCAAGCTGCTATAAATGATACCCAGCGCATAAAGCGCTGCCAGTAACAGGAAATGATCACGCCGCAGGCCGATCATAGGGCCACAACCCAAATCACCGGATTGCGATTAACCGACATGAGCAATTCTCTCGCTTCTATCCATTTTCTACGGATAACGCAGAAGTGGGATAAAAACCAGCAGAACACCCGAGGCGCCGCTGCGGATATCGCGTCTTGCCTGCATGTTCAAACCGCGCTTAGTTGCCAAATCTCATGAACATCAACCATTCGATTCCCCTCGGGAGCACGACCCTACTAGCCGACCTCAACGGGGCGTTGATGTGGACCGAGGAAGCAACATTGATTGTTGCCGATCTGCATCTTGAGAAAGGCTCGAGCTATGCCGGGCGCAATCGCCCCCAGTTCCTGCCACCCTACGATAGTCGCGCCACGATCGAGCGGCTAGAGGCGCTTCTCGCACGCTACGAGCCGAAGCGCGTTATCTGCCTTGGAGATTCGGTACATGATTCCGATGGGGCCCAGCGAATGGCCGCAGAGGACACTAACCGGGTCACTGCCATGACCGGTAGCCGTGACTGGATCTGGATAGCAGGCAACCATGACCCCGTACCGCCATCATGTTGGGGCGGCGCCGTCTTGCATGAAGTTTCGATCGGCAACATCGTGCTCCGACATCAGGCGAGAACGATGATGCCGGAAGATGAGACTTATGAAATTTCAGGTCATTTCCACCCGACGGCATCTGTCACTACCAGATCCGCAAAAATCTCTGCGCGTTGTTTTGCGAGCGACAAACGGCGTCTGTTGATGCCCGCTTTCGGAGCCTACGCCGGCGGGCTTAACGTTCTCGACCCCGCCATCACGGCCTTGTTCGGTCTGGTTTTTAACGTTGTGATGCTTGGACGAAGGCGTCTCTTCGCATTTTCCAGCGCCAGTCTGAGGGCATGACCTGGTGGCGCTGATCCGACGATCGGGCAATATCGGCAGCGCCATTGCGGGACCGAGCGCTCCGCCGAATAAAACCCTGATCACCCTCATTTTGATGCTTTCGACCGTGATGCAGGCGGTCGACACGACAATCGTCAATGTCGCCCTACCGCACATGGAAGGAAGCCTGGGTGCCACGCAGGATCAAGTTTCCTGGGTATTGACCTCATATATCGTGGCGGCGGCAATAATGACCCCCGCCACCGCATGGCTCGCTGGACGATTTGGTCGGACCTATTTGCTGGTTGTATCCCTGGTGGGCTTTACGGTTGTGTCCCTATTCTGCGGCGTCGCAGGTTCGATCAGCCAAATGGTATTTTTCCGAATATTGCAGGGCGTATTCGGAGCGTCGCTGATGCCTTTGTCCCAAGCAATATTGCTCGACACGCACTCCCGGGCGGAAATGGGCAGAGCCATGGCGATTTGGGGCGTGGGGGTTATGGTCGCCCCTATCCTGGGGCCCACATTGGGGGGCTATCTGACAGAGGAATACAGCTGGCGCTGGTGCTTCTACATCAATCTACCGATCGGGATACTGACCGTCCTTGGGACGATGACCTTCATTCCGGAATCCGTCAAAGTTCGGGATCGAAAGTTCGATTGGTTTGGCTTTTCATTTTTAAGCCTCGCTATTGCCTCGCTTCAACTCGCACTGGATCGGGGTGAACAACTTGGTTGGTTCGCGTCGGCTGAGATCGAAATTGAAGTCGCGTTGGCCGTATTCGGCATTTATATGTTCGTGGTGCACAGCCTAACGGCGCAACGCCCGTTTATTGACCTTGCCCTCTTTCGTGACCGCAATTTCGTTCTTTGCATCGTCCTGGCCATTGTAACGAACCTCGTATTTAACGGATCCTTCGTTCTGTCGCCGCAATTATTGCAAACAGAACTCAATTATCCGGTCGTGACGGCCGGCCTGGTAATGGGGCCTAGGGGCTTTGGAACCATCGCAGCAATGCTGCTTTTCGGCCGCGTATCCAATCGGATCGATCCGCGCCTGCTCATTTTTGTCGGTCTGAGCACCGTCGGTTGGACGATGTACGCAATGTCGGGATGGTCGCTCGAAATTGGAGCCAAACAGTTCATCGAATTGGGGCTGATCCAGGGATTCGGCATGGGCCTATCCTTCGTACCGATGACCACCTTGGCGTTCTCCACCCTTCCCGTCGGTCTGCGGACCGAAGCCTCAGGATTCTATGCGCTCGTCCGCAATGTCGGAGGCGCAATCGGCATTTCGATCGTGATATCCCGCCTCTCGGAGCTCACCCAATCCAACCATGCCCATCTAGGGGAGTTCATGACGCAGTTCCGCCATCTGTCCGCTGCGCATGGAATGTCGGGCCGCGCTTCGATCGAGATGCTTAATCTCAGCATTACGCGACAGGCCGGCATGATCGCATATGTAAATGTCTTTCGCCTTCTGGCGATTCTGTGTGTTGTCGCTGCACCGCTGTTGCTGTTGATCAGGGCACAACCGCCTGCGGGTCGCTCAGGGGCCGCCGGCGCGTCCGCTCACTGATTAATTCCACACCGGCGCCATTGACCCGCGACATTCGCGGCTTAGGTCGCATATCTCATGGCAAATACACCGGACCCCACCCTTATCTGGTTCCGGCAAGATCTACGCGTCGAGGACAATCCGGCATTGATCGCCGCTTCGAGCTTCGAGGTTCCGATTCTGGCTATTTACGTACTGGATAACGAAACACCCGCTCCCTGGGCCATCGGCGGTGCCGCGCGGTGGTGGCTGCATCACAGCCTGAAGTCGCTGGCCGCGACGCTCAAAACCTACGGCATCGCGCTGATCCTGCGGCGGGGACGGGCAGAAACAATAATCCCGCAGGTTGCCCGCCAAATCTCCGCCGGAGCCGTCTATTGGAACCGCTGCTATGAGCCATTTGCGATTGCGCACGACACGGCAATAAAAGCCGGTCTTCGCGATTTCGGCATAGAAGCGCAAAGTTTCAGCGCTTCCCTGCTGTCGGAGCCTTGGACAATCAAGACACAGTCCGGGACACCCTTCCGCGTATTCACGCCATATTGGCGAGCATTGTCCAAAGACGTGCGAATTCCCCGCCCCCTAAAGGCGCCTTCTATCAATCAAAAGCCTCAACCGGCGGCGGGCGATCGATTGGAAGACTGGAATCTCCTCCCGACGCACCCGAACTGGGCAGAGAGATTTTCTGACAATTGGACGCCCGGCGAAGCGGGCGCGCAAAATCAGTTGAAACTGTACATTGAGGATGCCCTCGTCGACTATCCCGAGACCCGCAATCTGCCCGGTGTCAATGGCGTCTCACGACTGTCGCCCTATCTGCATTGGGGCGAAATCTCAATTCGCCAAGTCTGGAATGCAATCGCCCTGCATGCCGGTGCCGGGGCGGACGCCTATCTCAGGGAGTTGGCTTGGCGGGACTTTGCGCATCATCTGCTTTGGCAATTCCCGGAGCTGCCCCAAAAGCCATTCGCCGAGCGTTTCAGCGCTTTTCCCTGGCGAACCGACGCGAAGGCTCTGAGAGCTTGGCAGCAGGGGCGAACAGGCTATCCGATCGTCGATGCTGAGATGAAACAGCTTTGGGCTACTGGCTGGATGCACAACCGCGTGAGAATGGTCGTCGCGTCATTTCTGGTGAAGCATCTGTTGATTTCCTGGCGTGCTGGAGAGGATTGGTTCTGGGATTGTCTTGTCGATGCCGACCTCGCCAATAACGCAATGAACTGGCAATGGGTTGCCGGATCGGGGGCTGCGCGGCGCCTTATTACCGAATCTTCAATCCGGTGCTGCAAGGCGAAAAATTCGACGAAGACGGTCGCTATGTCAGACTATGGGTGCCTGAGATCGCAACTTTGCCTAATTCATGGATTCACAAACCTTGGATGGCTCCCCCCGATATTCTGTTTAGGGCAAATATTCGCCTGGGCGACAACTACCCCGAACCCATCGTCGATCACGCGGCGGCCCGATCACGCGCTCAATCCGCCCTGGAAAATCTCCTACGCTGACACGGGCGGGACCAAACTGTCGCCGTTCCCGGCTTGGTATTCCCCGTGAACAGGAATTATACTGTCCCTAATTCGATCAAGAGCAAGTCGTTGCCGAACCGCAGATAGTGTCAGCCATTTCTTCCTCCGAACACCCAAGACACCCAACTGCGGAACCGTCGGGAGATAATCCCTCCCGAGGGATCGTCCTGATTCTCATTTCGAGCGTCTCGTTCGCGATGATGAACGCTGTCGTAAAATTAGTGTCCGGACATTTGGGACCTGTCGAAATCGGGTTTTTTCGTCAGATATTCTCAATGATCCCCGTCATTTCTCTGGTGATGCGCCAAGGCGGACCATCGATCCTGCGCACCCGGCGCCCCTTTGGACATTTGTTTCGCGGGCTGATCGGTAACTCCGCGATGATCATTTTTTTCCTATCCGTCGCCAAGTTGCCATTGGCCGATGCCAATGCACTTTCATTCGCATCACCGTTGTTCGTAACCGCTCTGTCGATGCCTCTGTTGGGCGAGGCGGTCGGACGCCACCGCTGGACTGCGGTCGCAATCGGATTTGCCGGTGTTCTAGTGATGACAAACCCGAGCGGCAATTGGTTCTCCGGCGGGTCGGGGGTAGGTGCCGGCATGGGGGTGCTGGCTGCGTTCATGAGCGCCCTGATGACAATCACGATCCGTCAACTGAGCAAAACAGAAGCCCCGGTCACCATCGTGTTTTATTTCGCAACCATCGGCAGCATCGTTTTCGGATCTTTGCTGGGATTATTCTGGGTGCGCCCGACAATTTGGGAGTGGGTCGGCTTAGGAGCAGTGGGCCTTATCGGCGGCCTTTCTCAACTGGTAATGACCTACGCTTACCGCCACGCGCCGGCATCGACACTGGCGCCGTTCGGCTATGTTTCAATATTGTGGAGCACGTTGTTCGGTTTTTTAATCTGGGATCAGTTGCCCGGTCCGCGCGTTATGGTCGGATCGGCAATAGTCATATTGAGCGGCCTGTACATTATTTACAGAGAAATGCGAGTGCAGCCGAGGGTAGTAGCGCGACCGTTATCCGAGGCGCTTTAAGTGACTTGGGGCAAAGAATACCGCGTCCAAGCGTCGCAATCTTCGTCAGCAACCAAAATGGCTCAATCTTTCTCGATATCGCTGAATTCAGTCAAAACTTACTGATCGTCGGGCGATCGTGTAGCGACTTAAAAAGCACAACTTTGCGGATATGAAACCGAGTATCAGGTCAGGGGGACTGGCATTGTCACGCGGCCTGTCGCATATGTTGCCCGATCCGCGAATCAATGTGGCGGGTGGCCCTGGAGCGTTCTATGCCTTATATTGTCACTGAATCCTGCATCAAGTGTAAGTACACCGACTGTGTTGAAGTTTGCCCCGTCGATTGCTTCTACGAAGGCGAGAATATGCTGGTCATTCATCCTGACGAGTGTATCGACTGCGGTGTTTGCGAACCAGAATGCCCGATCGAGGCGATCGTGCCGGACAGCGACCCCCGCGCCGAGGCCTTGGCCGAAATGAATCGTGATTACTCAGAGATATGGCCCAATATCACCCGTAAGAAGCCGGCACCGGCAGATGCAGACGCCTGGAAAGATGTCGCCAATAAATATGCCGATCAGTTCAGCCCGAAACCCGGCAGCAATTGAGCCAGATATTGCGAACATTCCGGGTTGGCTCTAAGCTCTAACTCTTTCCGAAACTGAAAACATTTGCGAGCGTTGCATTCTTGTAACAGTCGCAGTTTTCAGGTATAATCATCGTTTAGGTCGATCGTCGGTTCCTGCTCCGCCTAACATACGGCGGGCGGACTTCGCTCATTCATAGCGAAGCGTCCGGACTCGCTTTATGAGCGAGCCCATAGGGAGGAATTGCACTCAACCTGTTCGTTCGGACAAGGATAAGCGCAATCTATGTCACAAAAACTTGAGTTCGTTGCTGGTGACCTCGTGGTGTATCCTGCGCATGGCGTTGGGAAAGTCGATGGGGTCGAAACACTTACTGTCGCCGGTCAATCCGTTAGTCTCTATGCGATTACGTTCGAAAAAGAACGGATGAAGCTGAAAATTCCGGTAGGAAAGGCGAAAACCTCTGGTCTTCGGCGGCTCAGTTCAAAGGACCGCCTGAAGGCCGCACTCGACACGCTGCAGGGGCGCGCGCGCGTCCGGCGGACAATGTGGAGCCGTCGAGCCCAGGAATACGAAGCTAAAATCAACTCTGGTGATCCGGTCTCGATCGCCGAAGTGCTTCGCGATCTTCGTCGCAATACTGAACAGGCCGAACAATCCTACAGCGAGCGCCAAATTTACCAAGCGGCGCTGGAGCGGTTGGCTCGAGAACTCGCCGCGGTCGAAAAAATCGATGAAGCTCGTGCTGCCGAACGCCTCGAAGCCGTATTGGGCAAAGCAGCCTAAATAAATCGGATAATATCACCGGATCACGTTGTCGATCGCCTGACGGGGAGTAAACTCCTCGTCAAGGTGATTCGATATTCGAAACTTGTGCTGTGAGCGACGAGAGCAAATTCGGCTATCTTGGCCGGCCGCGCCGCATTTGGGCGGTTGCTGCCTGCCATGGCGAAATTGAGCGCCTGGACATTGTCCACGCGGCTGTCGCCGAACGCTTTGCCGTAGGCGATCGACTGCTATATCTCGGCAATTACTTGGGTGGCGGCTACCCTAGTGAGACCATTGACCGGCTGCTGGCGTTCCGAACCTACCTGCTCGCGGCGCCCGGAATGATCGCTAACGATCTGATTTATTTGCGCGGTATCCAAGAGGAAATTTGGAGCAAGCTGCTGCAAATCCAATTTGCCCCAAACCCGCATGAAGTTTTGCTTTGGATGCTTGAGCGTGGCGCAGAGGCTACGCTTCGCGGATATGGCGGTGAATCGCGCATCGGATTGGCTGCAACGCGTGAAGGCGCGATTGCGATGACCCGCTGGACTAACGGGCTGCGCGAGACAATGCGGCAGAGACCGGGCCACAACAAGTTTATGAGTGTTCTGCGTCGGGCCGCCCTGACAGAGGAAACTGAGGAAGGCCCCCTCTTATTCGTTCATGCCGGTATCGATCCGGCGCGCGAGCTATCGGCGCAAGGCGACAGCTTCTGGTGGGAATCCGGAGGATTCGATAAGACGACCACCCAATTCGAAAATTTCAAACGATTGTTTCGTGGTTGCGACCCTGCGGGCGACGGCCTCAAACTAGAGGGTTATGCCGTCACGCTGGATGCCGGATGCGGCTCCGGTGGCCCTTTAATCGCGGCAGCGATCATGCCCGACGGCCGCATTGTCGATATCATCAAGGCTTAAGAAAAAAATCCGGCAAAACATCCGCGAGACATCCCCAAGCGTATTGAGAAGCAAAGCGCTCTCATTCGCAATCGAGGTGTCCAGTGGCTCATGTCGATGATCCGGTCACGCAAAAGGCGAATCTTGATTACATCAAAACAGCAATGCGTGAACCGCTGCTGGAGAGAGCAAACGAGTTCGCCTTGGCACAGCGATGGCGGCAGAACGATGATGCGAAGGCATTGCATGAGCTCGTTCGATCCTACACGCGGCTCGTAGTCTCTGTCGCGTCGCGATTTCGCAATTACGGACTGCCCAACGGTGATCTAATTCAGGAAGGCAATGTCGGCCTCATGCAGGCGGCAGCGCGTTTCGAACCCAGCCGCGAAGTGCAATTTTCGACCTACGCAACCTGGTGGATACGCTCCGCCATGCAGGATTATGTCCTGCGAAACTGGTCGATTGTCCGCACAGGCACTACAGCGGCGCAAAAATCACTCTTCTTCAACCTGCGCCGACTGCGCGCAAAAATCGAAGACTCGGGCGAACCACTTACTAACGAAGGCCGACAGTGGATTGCCGACCAGTTGAAAGTCGCGCTGCACGACGTGACTGAAATGGAGATCCGCTTCGCCGGGACTGACCAATCGCTAAACGCGCCACTGCGTGACGCCGGCGAAGACGAATGGCAGGACTTCATGCCCGACGCCGCCCCAAATCCGGAAGACATAGTGATCGGGATGCGCGATGCGCAAACAAGATCGAAATGGCTGGCTGAGGCGATCGGAGACCTGTCTCCGCGCGAGCAGACCATTATCCGCCAAAGACGGTTGGGAGACGAAGCTGTGACGCTGGAAGACTTAGGAAAGGAACTCGGCATTAGTAAAGAACGAGTGCGGCAACTGGAGCAACGCGCCATTGGCAAGTTGCGGGTTTCAATATTGCGCAAGGTGGAAAACCCGGGAGACCTCCTTCTGGAAGAATGACGCTCTGGCAGATGGGCTCTATCGGCGCTATCTCCCTGATGGTGAGGAGATAGCGCGATGGGCCGGCAGCATAAGTACGAGGTGACGGTTACCTGGACCGGAAACAAAGGCTCGGGAACTGTCAACTATCGCGCCTACGCTCGCGATCATACGATTGAAGCTGAGGATAAATCGTCGATCGCCGGTTCGTCGGATCCAACTTTCCATGGGAACCGCAACCGCTGGAACCCCGAAGAGTTGCTCCTGGCAGCCCTCTCTGCTTGCCACAAATTGTCCTACCTGCATTTCTGCGCAATCTCCGATATCGTGGTCACAAGCTACATCGATCATGCCGAAGGATTGATGACAGAGGACGGGAAAGACGGCGGCCGTTTCACATCGGTAACATTGCGCCCGACTATAACTATCCAATCAGGCAGCGACATCGAATTGGCGAAAAGTCTGCATCACATCGCGCACGAAAAGTGCTTCATTGCCAGTTCCGTTAATTTTCCGGTCACCTGCGAACCTGAGATCGTGATCCTCTAATTCCGTTCCCCTACTGTATCCCACAAGACTTGGCTCTGGAGCGCGCGGGCTCTAAGGTGGCCGACCGGCGGCGTACAGGCATTTCATGACCAGGATTCCATTTTATCCCTCAATCGAGCCCTATCGTTCTGGGCGGCTGAAGGTCGATTCTCTCCACGAGTTATATTGGGAGGAATGCGGCGCTCCTGATGGCCTGCCGGTGGTCTTCCTACATGGAGGGCCGGGGGCCGGGGCATCGCCGGCGCATCGACGTTTTTTTGACCCACGCCGCTATCGAATCGTCGTCTTCGATCAGCGCGGTGCCGGACGCTCAACCCCCCTTGGCGAAATTACGAATAACGACACGCCCCACCTGGTCTCTGACATCGAAATGCTGCGGATGCATTTGGCGATCGACCGCTGGTTTGTGTTCGGTGGGTCTTGGGGGTCAACGCTGGCTTTGTCATATGCGAAGTCTCATCCAAACCGCACACGCGGTTTGTTCCTGCGCGGCATCTTCCTCATGCAGCCCAGCGAGATCGACTGGTTTCTCTATGGCATGAAAACCGTCTTCCCCGAAGCCTGGCAACGCTTTGCCAACTTCATTCCCGAATCCGAACGCGGGGATTTACTAGTCGCTTATAGCCAAAGACTTAACGACCCCGATCCCGCTGTCAGGATTCCGGCAGCGCGGTCCTGGAGCGTCTATGAGGGATCATGTTCAACTCTGTTGCCCAATCCGGAGGTATTGTCCACTTCGGGAGAAGAGCGCCATGCGGTCGGACTGGCCCGCATTGAAGCTCATTTCTTTACACAAAATATATTCGATCCAGAGGATGCGCTCTTGCGTGATCTGGAAGAAGTGCGCCGAATTCCTGCTGTGATTGTTCAAGGACGTTATGATCTGGTATGCCCGATCATAACGGCGGATTCGCTTCATAAGGCTTGGCCGGAGGCCGAATACATTGTCGTCCCAGACGCAGGCCATTCCGCGCTGGAGCCGGGAATTCGTTCGGCGTTGATCGACGCCACCAACCGCTTCGCCGATCGGGCAGAAGCAGAGCAACGGCGGGCTGTCTCGCGATAGCCTGTCGAGAATCAATCGATGGGGATAGCTCCGGATGAGCGGAATTAGAACACTGAACGGCGTAAATGTCGCCGGCAAACGCGTGATAGTGCGCGCAGATTTGAACGTACCGGTACAGGATGGACATGTGACGGACGCTACGCGCATCGACCGGCTCGCCCCCACTGTACATGAACTAGTCGGGCACAAAGCGCGCGTCATCTTGATATCCCATTTCGGCCGGCCAAAGGGACCCGACCCCAAGGACTCTCTAGAAGGCCTTGTGCCGGTAATCGCAAAGCGGCTCGGTCTGAAAGTATCATTCGCCAAGGATTGCATCGGCCCCGAGGCGGAGGCAGCAACCGCGGCCCTAAAGGACGGCGACGTCCTATTGCTCGAGAACCTGCGCTTTCATGCCGGTGAGGAAAAAAACGACCCCGGCTTTACCGCTGCCCTCGCAAAGCTTGGCGAAATATATGTCGATGACGCCTTTTCCGCAGCACATCGCGCCCATGCTTCGATTTCGGGAATCGCTGGCTTGCTGCCGGCCTATGCCGGGCGGGGTATGGAGGCTGAACTCACGGCGCTCGACAAGGCCCTGGGCAACCCGATCCACCCCGTGGCTGCGATCGTCGGCGGCGCGAAGATATCGACCAAGCTGGATCTGCTCGGCAATCTGGTCGGCAAGGTCGACCTTCTGATCCTCGGCGGCGGCATGGCGAACACCTTCCTGGCGTCGCGCGGCGTGGCGATCGGCAAGTCGCTCGTCGAAGCCGAGATGCTGGATCAGGCCCGCGCTATCGAAGCCACAGCCAAGACAAAGGGCTGCAACATCGTGCTGCCAGTCGATGCGCTGGTCGCCGAGAAATTCGGTGCCGGCCAAGTAGCCGAGACTGTTGCTATCAATGCGATTCCAGCGGACCGGATGATGTTGGACATCGGCCCGGCCAGCGTTGAAAACATTCGCTCCAAACTGAGAAATTGCCGCACGATTGTCTGGAACGGCCCTATGGGCGCATTCGAAATCCCACCCTTCGACAGCGGCACGGTCGCAGTCGCAAAGGCCGTGGCAGCGCTGACCCGCGATGGCACATTGGTCAGCATCGGCGGCGGTGGAGATACGGTTGCGGCTCTCGCTGCGGCCGGAGTCGAGGATGATTTCACCTATATTTCGACTGCCGGCGGTGCCTTCCTGGAATGGATGGAAGGTAAAATATTGCCCGGCGTCGTGCCGCTGATGCAGTAACCGCCCCGTGACCGATCAAGGCCCGCGCATTCTAACTATTCCAGCCGGAGATGACCGCGAGCGCCTAACCTGCCCGGACTGCGGATTCGTCGCATATGAAAACCCCAAGATGGTGGCCGGTTCAGTCGTATCGGTCGACGAGCGGATCATGCTGTGTCGCAGGGCGATCGAACCGCGCAAGGGGTTCTGGACGCTTCCAGCAGGCTTTTTGGAACTGAATGAAACGCCCGAGGAGGGTGCACGACGCGAAGCCTGGGAAGAGGCGCGGGCACGCATCTCGATAAATGCCCTACTCGCCGTCTATTCGGTGCCGCGAATCAGTCAGGTGCAATTGATCTATCGCGCCACCCTGGCCGAACCCGGTTTCGAAGCCGGGCCGGAAAGCCTGGAAGTGGCATTGTTCACGTGGGCCGACATTCCTTGGAATGAAATAGCGTTCCCGTCGGTACGCTGGGCGCTGGACGAATATAAGGCGCGGCTGAACCAAACGGTCTTCGCGCCGGGCGTCAATCCACCGGGCATGGTTGTCGATCGGTTTTAGCTATCAAACGGATCGACAATGCGCAGTTGATTGTCGAGCACCATGCCGCCTTGCATATTTTCCGACCATAGCGTGTCACAGCCCGCCCGGGGCGCTGAAGCCTCGATCATGGCATCGTAGATCGCGAACCCGTAGCGCTCAGCCACGACAAGTCCGGCGTCATGGATGTCGATTGTCAGCGGCTCTACCGGAAGCAACCCGCGAATCGCGTCGAGAAACGCGTGGGTTTCCGGCCAGTCATACCCATCTTGCTGCGGGCGACATTCGCGACCTCATTCAGCACCTGAATGCTGATCATACCGCCATCAGCGATCAGCTTTTCGGCCCGCTCAGACTTGGCGGGATCGCCCGAGGCGATATAGACGTGGACATTCGTATCGAAGAAATTACCTGGCATTCGCCTCGTCCCGATCGAACTTGAAGTCCGCGGGGGGCGTCCGCGGAAAGTGCGAAGCCGTTTCAACAATTTATCGCGACCGGGTTTGCGCGACAGGCCGAATTCTCATCCGTCGGCAATATGGATTTCGATATCGTCGCCCTCTTTCAATTCGAGCGCATCGACCAAGGGGGCCGGAAGACGCACGGCAAGACTATTTCCCCATTTGGCGACTTCCATAGCAAACCTCTAGATATACATTCATAAAAAAGCATATCTAGGGAAGCTTAGAATCAAGGGAAGCCTCCTCATCCTCAACACCCATCAGCGACCGGGCGAAATCCTGAGGGTCGAAAGACTGAAGATCCCGCGCGGTCTCACCCACTCCGACAGCGTGAACCGGTAGCTTGAACTTCTCGGCCAACGCGACGAGAACGCCGCCTTTGGCGGAGCCGTCCAGCTTGGTGACGACCAGACCATTCACCTGAACCAGACTGCGGAATGTTTCGACCTGCTGAAGCGCATTCTGGCCGGTGGTGGCATCCAGCACCAACAGGGTCGATTGAGGTGCGGTGGGGTCGAGCTTTTGCAGAACCCGAATGATCTTCGCCAACTCCTCCATCAAACCGGCCTTGTTGTGCAGCCTGCCGGCGGTGTCGATCAGCAAAACGTCTATATCTTCACGGCGCGCACGCTCAAGCGCCTCGTAAGCTAGCGCAGCCGGATCGGCGCCCTGATCCTTCCTGACGACAGATGCGCCGGTGCGCTCGCCCCAGATAGCAAGTTGAGCCACTGCGGCTGCACGAAATGTATCGCCGGCCGCCATCATCACCCGCTTGCCTTCGCCGCGGTAACGCTCCGCGAGCTTGCCTATCGTTGTCGTTTTGCCGACACCGTTGACGCCGACGACGAGTATGACAAAGGGCTTTGAACCGGCGGTTTCGAGCGGTACGGCGATCGGCGCCAGAAGCGCAGCTACACGGTCCGCCAAAAATAGGCGCACTTCGTCATCGGTCACTTCTTTGCCGAATCGCGACTTGCCCAGATCAGCGGCAAGCGAAGACGCAGTCGATGGTCCAAGATCGGCGGCGATCAGCAACTCTTCAATTTCGTCGAGCGTCTCCTGATCCAGCTTTCGCTTGACCAGGATTGCCGCCAGGCCTTCCGTAAGACGCGATGAAGACCGCGACAGCCCCTGTTTGAGCCTCTGAAACCAACCGGTTTTTTCACTCATAGCGGTCGCGCTACCAAGGCTCCGTCCAAAACTCCAGTGACCCGAGCCTTCACGACACTACCGACACATGCCAAGTCGTCAGTAAGGCGAACGGACGCATAATGTTCGCTGCGTCCCTCTCCTGGCTTTTCGATAAGGGCCCAAATTTCCGCATCGATCTGGCTGGTCAAAAACAGATCCAGACGCCGATTACCTGCTGCCCGCAGCGCAGCCGCGCGTGCCCTGCGCTGCTCCGTTGGGACCTGCGGCATACGTGCAGCGGGAGTAGTTTTGCGAGCGGAATAAGGAAAAATATGGAGATATGTCAGTCCACATTCATCAATGAGATTCAATGTATTTAAGAACATTTCTTCAGTTTCGGTGGGAAATCCGGCGATCAAATCCGCGCCGAACACAATGCCTTCGCGCAAACCTCGAGCACGCTCACATGCCATGATAGCATCGGCCCGCAAATGACGGCGTTTCATGCGTTTCAAAACCATGTCGTCGCCGGCCTGGAGACTGAGATGAATATGCGGCATCAGGCGCGGTTCATCCGCAATCAGCCGCCACAAATCGTCATCGATCTCGACCGGATCGAGCGACGATAGACGCAATCGCTCAAGCTCCGGAACGGCTGCCAGCAGGCGGCGTATCATCTGGCCAAGCGTCGGTTGTCCGGGAAGATCAGGCCCATATGACGTAAGATCGACGCCCGTCATCACGATCTCGCGAAAACCGGCCTCGACCAATTGCCGTGTCTCGGCGACGATCGCACCCATCGGCACAGAGCGTGCCGGTCCCCTGCCGAAGGGAATAATGCAGAAGGTACAGCGATGGTCACAGCCATTCTGCACCTGGATAAATGCCCGCGCCTTACCGTCAAAACCGGCAGTAAGATGGCTTGCCGTTTCGGTGATCGACATGATGTCGTTGACCGCAACCCTGGCATCGGAAACACCGCCCCAACTTTCGGCACTCAGCTTCTCGGCGTTACCCAGAACGCGATTGACCTCAGGCATCGAAGCGAAAGCGTTCGGATCAATTTGCGCGGCGCACCCTGTGACGATGATTTGCGCATCTGGTCGGTCGCGGCGCGCACGGCGGATCGCTTGCCGAGCCTGACGTTCCGCCTCGGCGGTCACGGCGCAGGTATTGACGATCACTGCGTCCGATAGCCCTGCGGACTTGGCATGACCACGCATCACTTCGGATTCGTAAGCGTTAAGTCGGCAGCCGAAAGTCAGAATTTCGACGGCGGGAGCAGCCTGGCCGCTCATGCCGCCGCAGCGCGAGGCGCCTCGCCGGGCAGCAAGCTATGCTCGATTTCACCGGTGAAACTAGTGGCGGCCGGGCCGGTCATGATCACATGGTCGTCGGCACGCCATTCGATCGTTAGATCGCCGCCATCAAGAACCAAAGTCGCTTTGCGCTCGGTCAATCCACGCCGCACAGCGGCAACCAGAGTCGCACAAGCCCCGCTGCCGCAAGCTTGGGTAATTCCCACTCCGCGTTCCCATACCCTCATTCGGATTCGGTCGGGCGCCAGAACCGCTGCAACTTCAACATTAACGCGCTTCGCAAAAAGCGCGTTACGCTCGGTCGCTGGGCCGACCGCGGAGAGATCGACGGCTTCGACGTCGTCGCGGAAAAACACGGCATGAGGGTTGCCCATACTGACGCCGACACCGTCGGTAAGCGGTCCATCGACAGCCAGATGCAGCATGTCGCGCTTATCGGTCAGATCGATGCTGCGCCAATCGAGGCCCGGACAACCCATATCGACAGAGACATCCTCTCCAAACCGCCAAGCCGTAAGATTGCCGTCGAGCGTCGCGATCCGAACCTGGTCGCGCCCGGTTTGGGCGAAGAACAACGACGCGACACAGCGAGTGGCGTTCCCACAAGTCCCAATCGCGTCGCCGTCGGCGTTGTAAAACTCGACAGACAAATCCACGGAATTGTCGCAGGGTGGTTTGATCACGACGATCGTGTCTGCACCGATACCGGTATGGCGATTGGTCAGAGCGCGCACCTGGGTCGCCGTCAAAGCGAGCGGAACCAACCGCGCGTCGAACACGATGAAATCGTTGCCAAGTCCGTGCATTTTACGAAATGGGATCCTCATAGGCGGGTTATATGGGTAACCGCGCCGTCAAGTCCACTTTTGGCGACGATCCTCGTTCCGGAGACAGGGTAGCTTTGAGCGTGGAACAGATCAGCGCCTCGCGCGAGAATCCTCGCCTGAGGCTACCCGCCGAGCCTGGTCCGATGTCCCGACTGCATTCTCGTCATGACCGGAAACCGGTATGCTCATAGGAACAGGCTTTACGTCTGGGCTGCGCGGCTTAACCGACAGAATAACAATATCCGCGGCGTCGGCATCATCGTCGGCATAGGCAAAATGGACCGGGGCACACATCACCATGACAGCGCACAGGGATAAAATAATTCGCATCCGCCAACCCATCCATCAGCCACATGTGCAGTGACTGATGCAAAGGGCGGGCCAATGCGATGGGCGTCAGCTTGTCGGCGCGTGCCCGACCGTGAAACGCGCCATCTGCTGCTTGGGTACATCCCAGGTGGGATCGAGTTGGGCCGCCTTGCGATAGTCCAAATATGCGCCCTTGGCGTCGCCTATATCTTCGAGTGCCAGGGCCCGATTGAAATAAATTCTCTCAGGGTGACTGGGCGCAAGCGCGAGGGCGCGCGTAAATGCCTCAACAGCCTCTTTGTTATGCCCCTGTGCGCTAAGGGCTATCCCGCGATTGACTTGCGCCTGGGGCAGGTTGCCTTTCAAGCGCAACGCAGACTCACTATCGGCGATCGCTTCGGCATATTGCTGTCGCGCGAGACGGATTACGCCACGATTGACATAGCTCGCTACTAATTCGTCGCGCGCATCTTTCGCATGGCCGACTGCCTCATCGCACACAGTCAGGGCTCTGTTCGTGACTGACTGACCGGCTTCTGCTCTAGCAGCCAGGTCTGAACATTGAACGACCGGGTTGGGGTCGAAAGCCAGCACCACCTCATCGGCCAGCGCCGAAGGCAAGAACGGCAATACTGATATCGCACCAGCAACTGCCGCCATAAACACGAATTTCCCCGCCATTCCGGCCTCCCGAACCATCGTTTTCTATTTCTGGAAGGTAGGACAAGCGGAACAACAAGACAAGGTGATTGCGCAGAGATTAATCACAGATGGTTAAGATGTAGGCAGATACAGGCTCCAGCCTATTTCGGCATGCGGCTGCCCAACGCCTCAAGTTTGGATTGGAGCTGCATGGCCAACCCCATATCCGACATTTTTAGTTTTCCGGTCATCACGGCCGACATTGGGCTAAGCGTCCCGGCATAAAGATTGTTGAGGTCGGACAGGCTTATTGTGAGCGTTAGGTCGGCCGGCCTGTCCTCGTTGGAAACGTCCACCCCGTCGATGAAGACGAATCCGTCCCCTTTGAGATCGTATTTAACCGTCTTACCGAGCCCGGCATCCGAACCGACTGCGACGCGCATCTTTTTGATGAATTCATCCAATTGAGACATGGCAATTACTGTTCCGTAGGGCAAAGGCTGATTTTCGGTCCTCCACTAAAAGTGGAATCACATTACAAATATATGCGCCATGAGCGCTGGGGTTGTCACTATGTCAGTATCCTCAGCAGCGCATTGCGTGATCAAGCAACGCATGGCATGTCCTTCAGCTATGGCTGAGCCAAATATTAAGCCGCGTTTTCGTCGTGGGGTTTTCAGTGCCGGCGCAGTTCTCGTTGCCGTGGGACTCACTCTGAGTGCGGTGCTGGCATTTGCGCGCCATCATCAGAAACAAGCCCAGATCGATCGCGGCACACATATTTACAATGCTGAATGCGCGGGCTGCCATGGCACAAAGCTTGAGGGACAACCGGATTGGAAGCATCTCAACGCAGCCGGACGGCTTCCTGCACCTCCCTTGGACGGAACTGGTCATGGATGGCGACACAGCAACGCAGAACTCTTTCACATGGTGAAGTACAGCGTGCTGGATCAGGCTGGTCCTGACTATCAAACCAACATGCCTGCCTTCGCCAATAAATTGTCTGACGACGAAATCCACTCTGTACTGTCCTTTATCCGACAGCAGTGGCCTTCTGGAATTCAAGCCGCACAATCTTTTTTGAATCCCGACCATGCTGGGATGCCGGATCACATCGACGGCGATTGGCGTCTTCCTGCAGACTGCGAAGAGCCTGTGCGGGGGAAAAACGCCTCTTCGGCGGTGACATCGTCTGTCAACGCCACGAGCGATAAGCCGAACCTGCCGCAATGAAATTCTGTTGTTCCGGCATTCAACAAAAGTGCCAATACGAGCAGGAACAATATCCATCACAGAAGGGTAGATTGGGCACCCCCCTGTTGGTCTACCGATGACGCAGTTTTTATTACCTCTCTCATCATGTCTCGTTGTCTGTCTGGTAGGTTGTGCATCAGTTCCCAACGCCAAGCAGCTTTCGACAGGCCCCGGCCATGATCCTCCAGTCATCCAGGGCTCTAACCACGCGCTGTCGCCGGCCCAGGGGGAGCATGCTATGGCCAGCGTGGCGCGCTTCCCCGGCGACGATGAAAAATTACAACGGCAAGTAGCGGCTGAAGGCCAAGTAGCGGGGACACCTTTAATCGCCGGCAACAAGGTGACATTGGTCCAGAACGGTCGACCTACCTATGACCTGATGGAGCAAGCCATTCTGTCGGCCAAAACCAACATCTCAGTCGAATCCTATACGATTGAAGGCGACTCAATCGGTACGGCGATAACCGATCTACTGATAGAAAAGCATAAGCAAGGGGTCGCGGTTGAGGTCATTTATGACAGCTTCGGCTCGCAGGACACGCCGACGGCCTTCTGGGATCGGTTGCGCGCAGCCGGCATCGCAGTACTGGAATATAATCCGCTCAATCCCGAGAAGGCTAAAGTCGGCTATGACCCGAACGATCGCGACCATCGTAAATGCATGATTATAGACGGAAAGCTCGTGATCATGGGCGGTGTAAATATCAGCGAGATTTATCTTTACGGCGGAATAGAACCCGGCAGTATTGACCGTTTCTGGATCCCCTGGCGCGACACCGACATTGCGGTTGAGGGGCCGGTTGTCGCCAAATACCAGCAATTCTTTCTGGATTTATGGGCGTCTCAGAAGGGCGACCCGCTGCCTCAAGTCCAGTTTTTACCTCCATTGCAACCTGAAGGAGCGAGCTACATTCGAGCAGTTCCCGGAACGCCTCAGGAGGGCGACCCACAGATCTATGTCGCACTTCTTTCAGCCATCAGGCATGCCGAGAAGAATGTATGGCTGACCACCGCTTACTTCGATCCGACCCAGGAAGCGCTACAGGTGTTGGCCGATGCGGCGAGGCGGGGTGTCGATGTTGAACTCTCTGTGGAAGGACAAACGGATTCCGCATTAACACTGGATGCCGGACGGTCGCATTATCATGAATTGTTGGACGCGGGCGTGAAGATCAGCGAAAGGCGCGATGTGTTTCTGCATGGTAAAACCGCAACTATAGATGGCGTATGGTCAATCGTCGGATCCTCCAATCTCGATACGCGCAGCGTCATATGGAATAACGAGCTCAGCACTATCGTACTGGGCCGTGACTTCGCGCAGCAGATGGAGGCTACCTTTGCCAAGGACCGCGCCGCCGGAGTAGCGATTGACCGACAGGCTTGGGAAAACCGGCCACTCATAGATCGCGCCTCGCAATGGGGCGCCAGGGCTTTCGAAGTTATACTTTGAGACGATCGCGTGTGCCGGAACGAAACAGCCGGGTGGTGTTTGATTTAGTAAGCCAACCCGTAATAAAATCAGCCTATAATTTGTCGAGTCTAAACCGATGCGGAGCGCCCTAAGCGTGCCCTTACCAGCCTTTTGTCGGGCTCACAGATACGACCATGGACGCTAAACGGGTCTTGAGGGTCCTTCTTGCTGAGGACGTAAAACTTAATCAATTATTGACCCAAAAGCTTTTGGCACGCTCCGGCTATCGGATAGACATCGTTGAAAACGGTCAGGAAGCTATAGATGCTGTAAGACAGACGGATTATGACGTCATATTGATGGACGTTCAGATGCCTGAGATAGATGGGATTGAGGCGACAAGGCGGATACGAGCCTTACCCCTTCCGAAATGCAGTGTTCCTATTATCGCCCTGACCGCCCAGGCCGCGGTCAATACCCAAGAGGAACTCCTTGCAGCCGGGATGGACGACTACATCTCCAAGCCGATCAACTTCGACATCTTATTCTCGAAGCTATCCGCTATTGCGTCACAAATCGGCATTTGACGGCCCAATCTATTTTTTGAATCAATGAGATGCGCGCACCGATAAGGTCGGAACAGAGTTCAAAAATTGCGCGAACCCGTCAGACGACGATCGAACTATAGTCGGTTATAAAATGACGAATGCGTCGGGCTAGGATTTGGGTAGCTTTGGCTGTGTCCAAATCCCACTTGCGGATAACAGCTTCGTTCCCAAGATAGTTGATATCCTGAAGCAATATATGCGCCTCAATTTTCGCGGTCATGGCCTCTTCATCGTCGCCCAGGCACTTCCGGAATGCAGATAAATTCACAGCCAGGCGCCGAAAAATATTGGTGATCAGTCCTTCGGCGACCGGGTAAAAGTCGGGCTCGATCGAATAGATATGCTGATAGGCCTGCACCAAAATCTTCTCGGATCGGTAAAAATCCAGGAAGCTGCTTAGCCATTCGCAAATCTGTTCAATCGAGGGATCGTTACACAGACCAAGACCTTCGTAGACCTTATAAAGCGACTCAATAAAAGGCTTATGCAGTTCGCTGAAAATTGCGAATTTACTTTCGAAATGGCGGTAGAAAGTCGTGCGACTGACCTGGGCCTCTGCGATCACATCCTCAACTGCCATTAGAGGATAGGCTCGCTCTGAAAGGACCTTTTTCGCCGCCTCCAAAATGCGCGCTCGACTATCCTGCTTCTGCTGCTCCTGCCGAGTATGCCCGCCGCCAGCTCGGCCGCGCTGGTTGGGGCGAAGCCTACGCACAGCAACCGTCCTACCGGTCTCTGCCACTGTCATGCCGTTGCGTCCAAATCCGTGAAATCGTGAACCCGCCTGACTAGAAAGCCAAGCAACGCTTATCACATCAAATCGGCCATCACGTAAACTCATTGTTCGCCAGCCGACACAGGGCTAATACTCTCTGTGTGACGCTGGGCTGCCGGCAAAATTGAACCGGCATTGCTTTAGATCAATGAAAGCCCGCTAAGCGGGCGGGACGCTCGGAAAATATCAAACGTGGCAGCCTATTTGGTAGTCGACGTTCGACGAAAGGGGAAAGCTCACATGCTCTCGATCAGGCAAGGTCTTGGAATTGGCTGCGGTGTCGCCTTTTTTACCGCAGGCATCTATGTCGCCGTCCCAACCACAGTGCATGCCGGAACGGCCAGTGCTGCGCCTACCGACTTGGCTGCTACAAAGGCTAAGACGGTGGGCTTGGCGGTCACTTCATTCCCCTTTGCCCTTTACAAGGGCGCGGACGATTGCCCCGATGGGCTCGCGACCGCCGCTAAGGATATCTATTTGTCGTCGGTGTCAGCGCTTGAGCGGCAGCGTTTGACCAAACCGGAAAACCTCAAAGAGTTCGAACAAAAGGCCTACCATACGACTGACGGCAAAGACCTTTGCGAGGTGCCGGATTATCCTCGGGCGCCGCAAAAGACACCGCAAGGGCATGTGTCATTTGGCATGAATCTGGACGGTACAAAGGATGGGGCCGCCACAGACACAACTTGCGCTCACGAAAAATTTACCAGCCCGGATGGCGAAACCGGTATCGACAATCAAACCTATCGCGTGCTGGGCTGCTCATCCAACTATCGCGGGTTCCCAGGTGAGGAAGGTTATCTGGAGTCGTTGCGCAATGCCTCGATCAAGGACGGCGGCACGACCCTCCTGATCGAAATTACCGGGGTAAAGGATGGCCGCAACGACGATGACGTCACGGTCGCCATCGCTAACGGCTCAAGCCCGATGATGATCGACGCCAACGGCCACATGATGGCCTATGCAAGCCTGACAATGACGAGCGACACGAAGTTTCGGAACACAACCCATGGTAAAATTGTCGATGGTGTACTGATCACTCAGCCGGCCGATATAAACCTGCAATATGATTTCGGCGGATATCCCAGCTATTACCATATGAAGGCCGCGCATCTGCGCCTGAAGCTGCAACCCGACGGAAGTGCAAAGGGCCTTCTGGCCGGCTATATCGACAATTCCGACGTCGACCTGACCAAGCACGCTAAACAGGAAAGCGCGGAGATGATCGGGTATGACTGCCCGACCTTCAGTCAGGCAGTCCGGCGATTCTCAGATGGCTTCAAGGACCCGAAAACCGGCCAATGCACAGCCATATCGGCGGCCTTCGACATCACCGCCATACCAGCCTTTGTCATTCACCCCGAAGATGCACACCGGACCGCTGACGCGGCTTCGCCGGCGCATTGAGCAGCATAAATCGCATGAAACTCTTTCCAGCCATCGTCACCTTCGGCGCAATCCTCTTATCTGGTTGTGGCCCATCCGAACCGCCGACGACCGGTACGCCGGTCAGCGCACAACGGCTCAGCGAGGCGCAATATCGCCAGTCGATCTCGGACATTTTCGGGGCGGATATAAAACTCGGCGGCCGATTTGAACCCGGTGTTCGTAAAAACGGACTCCTCGCCGTCGGCGGCTCAGTAGTGGCGATGTCGCCTGCGGGGTTCGAGCAATATGACATTATGGCGCGCGCGATCGCCGGCCAGGTGGTGGACGCCAAGCATCGCGATGCGTTGATCCCTTGCAAACCTGTGGATGCGACAAAGCCTGACCAAACCTGTGCGCAACTGACTCTGTCAAAATATGCGAGATTGATTTACCGCCGACCGGCAAGTGAGAAGGAACTCGAAGAGCCGCTATCGCTGGCGAATGGCGCCGCGGCGTCAAAGGGTGATTTCTATGCCGGTCTGGCGTTCGGCTTCGCGCAATTGCTCGACTCACCCAATTTTATCTTCCGCAAGGATGTTGCTGAAACCGACCCGTCGGACTCGAGTAAGTTGCGCCTAACCGCCTATTCAAAGGCATCGCGCCTCAGCTTTTTCCTCTGGAATGCCCCGCCTGACGGTGAGTTGCTTCGCGCAGCCGAGGCCGGCGAACTCGACCGGCGTTCAAGCTTGAAAACGCAGGTCGACCGCATGTTGGCATCGCCGCGGCTCGAAAACGGGGCTCGCGCCTTCTTTGTCGATTTTCTGAATTTCGACCAGTTCGACTCGCTCGCCAAAGACGCTGCAATCTACCCGGTGTTCAGCGCCAAGATCGCGCACGATGCGCAGGAACAGACTCTGCGCACGCTAGTCGACCTAGTCATTACAGAGAAAGCCGATTACCGCGATATCTTCACCAGTCGCAAAACCTACCTGACTCGCAATCTGGGCGTTGTATATCAAGTTCCCGTCGCCAGCGAGAAAGATTGGGAAGCACACGAATTCGCAGCCAACGATCCACATGTGGGTATCCTAACCCAGCTAA
The DNA here is from genome assembly GCA_003165335.1 of Rhodospirillales bacterium. GTDB lineage: Bacteria > Pseudomonadota > Alphaproteobacteria > BOG-932 > Roseiterribacteraceae > BOG-932. The sequence goes on from PLTD01000217.1 coordinate 79,634, forward strand.
GCTTTACCGAACTTCACGCTCATCCTGGGCGCAGTTCATCGACCCTGCGCGGCAAAGCTGTTCGAGAGATTCTGCTGTGCGAACCCGTCCCCTCACCCCCGGCAAATGTCAATTTCACGGTTGTGCAGGACACGACAAACCCGCAATTCAAAACCGCCCGCGACAGGCTGACGGCGCATCGTACCCAGGCGACTTGTGCCGGCTGCCACAAGATCATGGACCCGATCGGCCTTGGCTTAGAGAACTTCGACGGCGCCGGGCAATACCGCCAAACTGAAAATGGCGCCCCGATAGACGCGAGCGGCGAGATCGATGGGATCAAGTTCACCGACGCCGGTTCACTTGGGCAAGCATTGCACGATAACCCCGCGACGACCGCATGTCTGGCCGATAGTCTGTTTCGCTATGCAGCGGGGCGCGATTTTGACGCCGGCGAAAAAGACTGGCGCAAGTGGTTGGCTCAGCAATTCGCAGAGGCTGGCTACAAAATGCCCGACTTAATGCGCACGATAGCGACAAGCGATGCATTCTTTGCCGTACGCCCGGCCAATGGCGAGATTAAGGAGGCACAACGATGAGCGTGAACTTCAACCGTCGGCGCGTATTGCGCGGCATGCTGGGCGGTGGTGCGGTTACGCTGGCACTGCCATTCCTGGACTGCTTTTTGAATACAAACGGCACCGCTCTTGCATCGGGCAGGCCCCTGCCCATCCGCTTCGGCACCTGGAATTGGGGCTGCGGTATGAACCCACAGCGATTCGTTCCGACCAAAGTGGGGACGGACTACGATCTTTTGCCTGAATTGAAATATATTGAGACCGTTAAAAGCCAGATAAACGTGTTTAGTGGTTTCAAGGCATTGCTCGACGGCAAGCCGAATCTCCCACATATTTCCGGTATGCAGGCTTTGTTGTCAGGAGGGGTGGCTGCGGCGATGGGGCCAATGGATGCCCCAACGATCGACGTTCTCGTCGGAGACGCAGTCGGCACCGACACTCGCTTCCGCTCGCTGGAAATGGCGGCGACGGGCAATCCCAAACATTCCTATTCCTACCGAAGCGCCAACGGATTCAATCCTGCGGAAGGCTCTCCAGTCGCGATGTACGCACGCATATTCGGACCCGACTTCCAAGACCCCAATGCTGCCGACTTCAAGCCCGACCCAAATGTGATGCTACGCAAGAGCGTGCTGACTGGCGTTACAGAGCAACGTGACGATTTCATGAAGCAACTGGGTCAATCGGACCGGACGCGCATGGACGAGTACTTCACTTCGGTCAGGCAGTTGGAGCAGCAGCTTGAACTGCAACTTCAGAAACCGCCTCCGGCCGAGGCCTGCCATGTCAGCGCAAAACCGACCGATGCCCCAGTGGGGACTGAAGTCGGCATGGTCATGTCGAACCACAAGCTGATGGCCGAGATTTTGGCGATGGCGCTGGCGTGCAACCAGACCAAAATATTCAATATGGTGTTTTCTGACTCGGCTTCGACATTACGGATGCCGGGCGAGCAAATGATCCATCATCTGATGACCCATGAAGAACCGGTCGACAAGGCGCTGGGCTATCAGCCCAAGGCCGCGTATTTCGTCGAGCGAAGCATAGAAGCATGGGCCTTGTTCGTGACGACTTTAGCCAGCATCCGAGAGGGCGACGGCACGTTGCTGGATCATTGCCTTGTCATGGGTCATTCGGACACCGAATACGCCCGAATCCATTCGATCAGCGGAATTCCCGTGATGACTGCAGGCAATGCAGGTGGTCGAATCAAGACCGGCATTCATGTCAGCGCGATCGGCGAACCGATCACGCGAATCGGCTTTACCTTGCAGCAGGTCATGGGTGTCCCCGTCGAAAAATGGGGCATGGGATCGATGCAGACGAACAAACCGGTTAGCGAGATCCTGATATAACTACGCCGGTCGCGTGACAGGAGGCCAGCATGCCGAATGATATCCAGCTTTCAGCGACAACTGCCGAATATACCTATCCGCGCGGTTGGTTTATGATCGCGCGCGCGGACGAGCTTGAGGCTGGCAAACCGTTGCCACTTCGGTTCTTCGGACGCAAGTTTGTCGCTTACCGAACTTCAGAGGGTCGCCCCGTTATTCTGGACGGAACCTGTCCGCATTTGGGAGCAGCGATCGGCGTAGGCGGCATTGTAGACGGCGGCGGGGTGCGCTGTCCGTTCCACCACTGGCGTTTTGGACCTGACGGACGCTGCAACGACATTCCCTATTCGAAGATCATCCCCCCCAAGGCCAAGCTCAACGCCTATCCAGCTCGCGAACTGAGCGGCAATTTGTTCATGTGGCACGATCCGGAAATGGGCGAGCCCGACTATGAACTGCCCGATATGGCGGAATATCGCGACCCGAAATGGGTGCAGTGGTCAATGGTCCGCAAGGACATCAAAACGGTGCCCAAGGAAATCGTCGATAACATCGCCGACAAAGCTCACTTCCCGATCGTGCATGGCGCCCACATCGCTGAGTTCAAGAACGAGTTCGTCGGTCATACTGCCACGCAATACGCAATGAATTTGCACGAGACTCTGGCAGCCACTCCGGGGGGCGCTCTCCCGTCTTATGCAACTTATCACGGACCGGCGTATCTGCTGACTTATCTCGATGGCCCCTACCCGGCTTGGATGCTGATCTGCCACACGCCGATCGACACCGAGCAAGTCGCCGTTTGGTACGGAACGATGGTGAAATGCGAAGGTGAAATGACCCCTGAGTTTCTCCAGGTGGCAGCGAATTATGTCGAGCTGGGCAAAATCGCCTTCTACCAAGACGTTCAGATTTGGGAAAATAAGGACCCCGCACCACAACCGTTGCTGTGCGCTGGCGATGGACCGATTTTGCAGGCGCGCGCTTGGTACAGCCAATTCTTCCACCCGCGCGAACTGGATGCCCGACAGGCAGCAGCAGAATAGCAGACGCCGCGGGGAGGCACCTATGGCTGTCGAATTTGGACCCACTGCAACGCTAATCAGCGGGCTCGCTTTTCCTGAAGACCCGCGATGGCACAATGGCCATTTCTATTTCGTCGACATGCTGGATCGACGGGTCTGCCGCATAGAAGATAACGGCGAGATCACAACGTTGCTGACGCTGGAAGACAGCCCATCTGGGCTAGGTTTCCTACCAGGCGGCGATTTGCTGGTGGTATCGATGTATCACGAATTATTGCTGAGGGTGGACGCCGAGGGAAAATCGCGCGCCCATGCCGACCTAGGAGTGCTGACCGGCTTTGGAATCAACGACATGGCGGTAGACCGCGAAGGTCGCGCCTATGTTGTACAATTCGGCGGTGACCCGGCCGAGCCGCCCATACCCAGCCCCCTTATCGTTGTCCAACCCGATGGTTCGGTTGGAATAGCCGCAGAGGGGCTGCTGATCGGCAACGGCATTCGAATCACCGAAGACGGCAAAACGCTGGTTGTTGCCGAAAGTGCCGGTCGACGACTGAGCCTATTTGACATCGCACCGAACGGATCGCTTTCTGGGCGACGCATGATCGAATTGCCGCAGGACCATTACCCTGACGGTATCTGTCTGGATGCCGATGACGGAATTTGGGTGTCGTGCCTGTGGCAAGGGTTGCTGCGTATCACCCATGATGGCGCAGTCACGCACAAAATTAAACTCGAACCGGACCGCCATGCCTACGCTTGCATGTATGGCGGCCGGGATCGCCGGACGCTGTATATCTGCACGTCGGGGCCCTTCGATCATGAAAGGGCCTGCATAACCCGGGCGGGAAGAATAGAGACAGTAATAACCGGCTTTAGCGGAGCCGGTCTTACCTGATGACTTGGCCGCTGATTAGCGGCCGCCCTCGTGATGCCAACCGCCACCGTGCCCATGGCCGCCCAGCACTTCTGCCGCAATTTCCTTCTGGCTGTCGCTAAAGGTAGCGTAGAGCGGCTTTACGGCCGCCAGCAACTCAGTCGTATCCGCCGAGGCCTCCGCCAACGACTTCTGCCGGTGCTCGAGCCGCTCGACGAAGTCAGGACGCGGGTGCCCGTCCTTCTGGCCTTCCATTTTCGACCGCATCGCCTCGATTTTTTCATCGCGCGCCTTTGCGTGCTTGCGCAATACATCGGCAACGGTGTTCCACTGTGCAGTTTGAGCTGGTGTGATCTGCAGCGCAGTCTTGATATAGGCAAGGCGTGCTTCAATCATCTGACCCGGCAACATGTGGTGATGTTCACCGCCCCAGGGGCCGTGCTTTTCGGGAGGTGCCGGTGGCGCTGCCTGCTGCGCAATCGCAGCCGTACCGGCAATACTGAACCCGGCAATCGCAATCGCCGCCAAAATTTTTCGTGATGAAGCCAACATGATCTATTCCTGTTCCAGGATGTGAACCGTAACCGACTGCCGGTATCACGTCGGTGTAAGATAACTCCTGCGCTTTAGACTTATTTACACCCGACTTTGTTTCCAGGAATTAATCCGCGGCGTTGAGCACCCTTCCAAAAAGAGCGAGCATCCACCCGACTGACTGGAGGAACAGCGCCGGGTCGTAACGCGGCCCCTCATCGCGCAAGAAGGCGTGCGCTGCGTTGACTTCGTGCCATTCATGGCGTGCTCCAACAGCCTCAAGCCGCTCTCGGATTGCCTGCCGCCCGGCGAACGGGACGTGCGGATCCTGTCGCCCCCACACAAAGAGGGTTTCGGCTTTGAGCTCGTCCATCCTTGCAAGACTGTCATCCGATTTTCCCAATCCCAGCGTAGCGCAATGGATATCGGTGGCATAGAAACAGGCGGCGGCAGACACAGTCGGGTTAAGCGCAGCACGGTAGGCAAGATGGCCGCCAAGACAGACCCCCAAGGTCCCTAGCCGCCCTGTGCAGGCCTCATGCCTGGCTAGGAAATCAAGGCCGGCTCTGGCATCAGCATCGTATGCAGCTATCGACTTGGTGATCTTGAGAGCATTTCCACGCTCTGTACCGGTTTGATCATAACGCAGCACCGTGCCTGGCGGTTCGTATTCATGATAGACTTCGGGAACAGCCACGACATAGCCCTGGCCGGCGACAAGCGCAGCGAGCCGCGCGATCGGTCCCGTGACCTGATAAATCTCCGAGAAGAAAAGCACACCCGGAAAACGTCCCGGTATGGCTGGCCGAAACAGATGCAATCGCATCGATCCAGGTGCACCTGAAACGGAGATATCAACTGTTTCGTCGCTTCGAATTATCATTGATCAGCCTCGGGCGGATTGGTGTTCAATCTGGCCATAGGCACGAAGGTGGCGCAACATCGCCGTGCCCCAAAAAAGCTGCGGCTTGCCGTAACTGAGCCGCTGGGCCTATTCTGGTTTATAACGGCTTGTGTAAAGGCCCACGGGGACATCGGTTAAGAGTAGATATGATCGCGCACCGAATTGGCGGGCCCACCGTCCCGGGCAATTTGTCGGGCCGGCCACCGCCAGCCAAATTTTCCTTCGATTTTTCAGCCCTGTTGGTGGCAAGCGCCGCAATTGCGACGATGGCACCGCTCCAGCATCTGCATGCCCAAGAGACCGACGCCCCACCGATGGCGCAGGTCAACGGGCTGGAAGAGATCGTCGTCACTGCGCGGCGGCGCAACGAAGATATCCAAACAGTCCCGATCGCTATCACGCTGATGTCGGGGGAAGATTTGCGCAACAAGCAGGTCGAGACAGTCGCCGATTTACAGCACTTCGTACCCTCTCTTATCGCGCTTAACGCCACCAATCGTGATTCTGATCAGCTTTCGATCCGCGGCCTCCCAGGAGTGGTCGCATATTTTGCTGAGGCCCCCGTCACCTCAGCGCTGAGCGCTGCGGCGAGTGGGACGGGCAGCGGTTCGGGGGCAGGTCTCTATTATGACCTCCAGAGCGTTGAAGTGCTTAAAGGGCCGCAAAGCACGCTGTTCGGGGGCACGACGACAGGCGGGGCGATCCTGTTCGAACCGAAGAAGCCGACAAGCGATTATGAGGGCTATGCCCAGATCGCGCTCGGCAACTACAACGACCGCGAGCTCGAAGCAGCGGTCAATATCCCTGTTATAGCCGAGAAGCTGCTCATCCGCATCGCAGGCCAGACGCAGCAGCGCGACGGCTTCACCGAGGACATCACCGATCACAAGGACCTCGATAACCGCAACTATTACGCTGCCCGTATCGGTGTCACACTCCAGCCGTCGGACGATATTGATAACTATTTCGTCTATTCAAGCTATTACAGCGACACCAACGGCACGGGCGAAAAGCTGACCGCGGTTAATCCCGACAGCCCGGCGGCGCTGGCGTTCGGCCAGTCGCTATACCAGGCTTTGGCGTTGCAAACGGCGCTGGGACCGCGGCAGACGGCGCTCGATACGCCGGAGATATCGAAGGAATACAACTTCAGCTTCACCGATATCGCGCAATGGCGGATGTCCGATACAATCACACTGCGAAACATCGCGGCCTATACAGAATCGAAATACCTATTTCGCTGGGATCTGGACGGCAGCACATTGCCCATCGTCGCCTCGACCAACCCGAGCGGCTGGACGAACAATCTAGGCGCCTACAGCGAGGAACTGCAGCTTCAGGGTCGATCGTTCAACGACAGTCTGATCTGGACGACGGGCACGTTCCTGCAATTCGTCCATCCGATCGGTTACAGCAATGTCCAGTCGATCGAATTCGATACGCCGCTCAACACCGTCATCCAGAATCCGCTGACTGCGGCCGGAAAAACGACGACCAAGGAGCAAGCGGTCTATGCCCAGGCGACCTACGATCTGGGTAGCGCGCTCGAAGCTTTGAGCGGCCTGAAGGCCACCGGCGGCTATCGCTATTCCTGGGATTATGCGTCGAACCTGCAGGACAACTTCAATGGGAAAGGTCAGTGCGAGTCGGACCCGACCTTATCTGTACCCAATTGCGCAAGCGCCATCTCCGGTCATTTCAACCAAGGCACCTGGACAATGGCTTTGGATTACCAGCTGACACCTGGCACGTTGCTCTACGCGACCGGGCGCCGGGGCTATAACCCAGGCGGATTCAATGTCTATGCGCCGACGCCGGACGAGCGGAAATATCAGCCGGAACACTTGGTCGACGTCGAAGCCGGCGTGAAGTCCAACTGGGCGCTATGGGACATGCAGGGTCGTACCGCGCTCGACGCGTTCCACGATCACTATACCAACATTCAACGTAACGTCGCAGTCGTGGGGGCAGCCGGGATCAACACGATCACCGAGAACGCAGCGCTGGCTACGCTCGAAGGCATTGAGTTCGAAGGGACGCTGGTGCCGATCAAGTCCGTCGAACTGACCGGTCTCTATGCCTACTCAAACTCGCGTTACGACGAGTATCAGTCGCCGAGCGCCGGCAACCTGAGCGGCCTGCCGTTCACTGGCGGGCCGCGCAACCAATACAGCGCAACCGGCAAATATAATCTCCCAGTAGCAGATCGGCTGGGCAAGGTCAGCGTCTCGGCAACCTATAGCTGGCAAGGGCATATCCAGTTCTCTGACCGAGAGCTCGGCGGCATCATTCCGCCGCACGGCCTGCTCGACCTTCGCATGGACTGGGACGATCTTGCCGGCCGGCCTTTGGACGCTTCGTTCTTCATGACGAACGCAACCGACCAGACCTATATCGCCGGCGGTACGGTCGTTTACAGCGCATTGGGTGTAAATCCGGTAATATATGGGGAACCCCGAATGTGGGGATTTCAACTTCGCTATCGCTTCGGACCAAAGGGCAATCCGGACTCATAGGCCATCTCTGAAAACTGTGTCCGATCGGACACAGAAACCAGACACACGTCAATTAATTTGACATATGTCAAACGCCCAAATCAGTAGCGGTGTTCTGCTCTCCTCTATCGCGCAATGAGCGCGCGTTCACAGGTTGCGGCCTCAGTTCCGTCGGTCGCATGAGGAGAGATTATGAAGTACCTACTGTTCGCCACGAGCTTGTTGACCGCTGCAGCATTCGCTGTGACTGCATCCGCCCAAAGTTCGACTGATTCAGATCAGGCACTGGCGGGCAAAGAGGCCAACACCTTCATGGTTCGGGCACGCGCGATCAGCGTGACGCCGCTGGACGCATCAAGTGACATTTCCGCGATCGGCGGTCACGTAAACACGACGGTGCAATTTGCCCCGGAAGTCGATTTTTCCTACTTCCTGACCGACAATATTGCGTTCGAACTGATCGCAGCAACAACACGTCATAATGTTAGCGGCGAGGGTACGGCATTAGGCAAAGTCGATGTAGGCAGCGTATGGGCGCTTCCGCCTACACTGACCGCGCAATATCACTTCATGCCCCACTCAGCCTTCAGCCCCTACGTCGGCGTAGGCGTCAACGCGACGTTCTTTTACAACGCAAAACCTGCAGTACCGACCGTCACGCATGTGAGTTTCAGCGACAATGTCGGCGCGGCGCTCCAGCTTGGCTGCGACTACAATTTCTCGGGCCACTGGTTCGCCAACGTCGACGTCAAGCAGATATTCCTCAACACGACGGCCCATGCCCGGACAGTTCTGGGTTCGGTAACAGCCAATACAGCGCTCGACCCACTCGTCATCGGTGTGGGTATTGGCTATCGCTTTTAACTTCAATCTGCACAACGGATAGGGCTGCTTGACGCCGCTCTATCCGTCCGCGGCAGATCCAACCTATGTTGCTTGCTGACTGACTCCGAAACCATCGGTCAGGTCCAGCTCTTGGCCGATCTCACGCAGTGCCGGTAGGACTGCCTCTCCCGTCAGTCTAATGGCCTCAAGTGAACTTTCGTGATCCAGGCGACCGTCATTCGGCCATAACATCAGCAATCCCGGCCGAGTTTCCTCCAGCCACCAGCGGAGTTTCTTGATCACCTGCTGCGGTGTACCGACGACCAGCGTGCCCCGTTCGATCTGGCCTTCGAAAGAGCGCCCGGCATCGTCCAAGGCGGCCCGACCGCTACGCGCCTCGAAGCTGGAATATCCGGTTGGGGCAACCCACGAGGGCCGACCAAAACCGGCGAACTCACCAGACATCCACATATGTTCACGTGCGTTACGCATGGCCTTTTCCTCGGTGTCGGCAACGACGCACCGCACGAGATAACCGCGATGCTGTGGGCCAGCAGCGAACCCTGTTTCGGCAGCGATCTGGTCGTAATAGGACCAGATGCGTTTGGTGTCCTCTAGTGTTGTGTTGAGACACACATATGGATATCGACGCCTCGCGGCGAATTCGATCGTCTCTTTGCTGGTGATGCCCGGAACCCAGACCGGCGGGTGCGGCTTCTGCAGCGGAATCGCCCAGGGATTGACGACACGCTGCTGATAATGCTCGCCTTCCCACCGCCAGGGCCCAGGCACAGTCCATGCTTTGATCAGGAGGTCGTGCGCCTCGTGAAACCGCTCCCTGTTATAGGCCGGATTCACATTGTTGGCGATTTGCTCGGCGCCGCCAGCCCGCACGATTCCGGCTACCAGTCGCCCGCCTGAGATCATGTCTATCATCGCAGTTTCTTCGGCCAGCTGCACCGGGTTGTCCCAGGTCGGCAGTGGGTTGCCGAGTTGGATGATCTTCACGCGCTTCGTCCGCGCTGCAAGGACCGACGACATCACGGTGATCCGCGCCTGCATGCAATAAGGTGCGTTATGATGTTCATTCACCATCACGCCATCGAAACCAACCTCTTCGGCAACTTCGTATTCCCGAATGCGCTCCGCGAAAAGACGAGCGGCAATTACCGGGTCGAAGAAACGGTTAGAATGGAGAAGAGTATTGTCACCCGGGCGACGCGCGGGATGGTCGAACGGGTGCAATGCCCATACATCCTCGGATTCGACCGCGGAGTATGGCTGTTCCGTAAAGTAGGAAATCAGCATTACGCCTGACCTTCACCCAGGAAATCTTCAACCAGATCGGCCAGGGCGTCGGGTGCTTCGTACTCCACCATGTGACCGCCAGGAACCTCAGCATATCGGGCGCCGACGATGGCATCTCGATAGGTTTCGGCACAAGATTTGGGAACGATCTTGTCGTCTGTACTCCAAACAACGAGGGATGGTTTCGACACACCGCGCAACAAATGTTTTAGGCTGGGATTGAACATTGCAGGCTTCCAGGCAATACGGGTCGTCATTTCCCGGTTGCGATCCAATCGCAAGCTTCGGTTGCCCACTTCAGTCGCGCACTCACGTTCATAAGCAAGTTCCGAAGCGAATCCCTTGCGTGCATAGTCCTCAGCCTCGACCAGAAATTGGTCGAAGATCTCTCCCGTCATCGGCTTGATGCCCATCGGCGAATGAAGAACCAGCCGCGTCACTCGCCCCGGACTATGCGCCGCCAGTTCGGCGGCGACCCAACCACCGAAGCCGAGCCCAAGAAATGCGCCGGGTTCGCTATCGATAGCATCGTCAAACAAACCGATGAGCGCAGCGAGATCGGTAACGTTTCGAAGCCAATCGGGACGATCCGAGGCATCGTAGCCAGGCAATGATGGTGCCAGAATATTGAAATGGGTCGCCAATCGTTCGTGCAATCGGGTCCAGCCGCAGCGGCCGGTATCCCGGTGCAGTATGGTTAAACGAGGACCTGCACCACCAGAGAGAACATCGATTTCACTACCGGCGACTCTCACGCTGAACGATCGCGGACTCATCAAAATCAAACCTTATGGATTGCGCTCCGCAAACACACTGCGTTGTGCCCATTGCGGATAGGGCAACGGCTTGGTGCTGGCTGCGTCAAGTTTTGCAAGCTCCGCGTCCGTCATCGTCCAACCGGCGGCCGCGATATTGTCTTTGAGCTGAGATTCATTCCGTGCGCCAAACAGGACGGTCGAAATGGCTGGTTTGCGAAGCAGATAATTCATCGCGACATGAGCCATTGTGGCGCCTCGTTCCTGCGCAATTTCGGCCAGAGCGTCTGTAATCGTGTCTAGTCGTTCGCGTTCGATGCCGCCGCCGGGCGCACCGGCCAAAGTGCCGCGTGCGCCTTCGGGGTCTGGCTGACCTCGCCGAAATTTGCCGGTCAACAGGCCGAACGCCAGCGGTCCCCATACGATTGTCCCCACGCCCTGATCGACACCCACCGGCAGCAAGTCGGTTTCGGCGTCCCGGCCGGCGAGCGAATAGTAAATCTGGTGTGAAATATAGCGCTCGAAACCGTTTTTGTCGGAAACGGCCAACGCCTTCATCAATTGCCAACCTGCATAATTGGAGCAGCCGATATATCGAACCTTACCTGCGCTTACGAGATCATCGAGTGCACGCAAGGTCTCCTCCAGCGGTGTCAGCGCGTCGAAGGCGTGGATTTGGTAGAGATCGATGTAATCCGTTTTCAGCCGCTTCAGGCTGGCCTCGCAGGCATTAACGATGTGCAGACGTGACGCGCCAAGGTCGTTTGGTCCCTTGCCGGTTCTGCCCCAGGCTTTCGTGGCAAGCACGATATCCTGCCGCTTACCTCGCAGGGAATGGCCCAAAATCTCCTCGGAACGGCCGTTCGAATAGGCGTCGGCTGTATCAAAAAGATTGATTCCACCATCCAGGCAGATTCCTATCAGCCGATCAGCTTCATCCTGCTGAGTCTTACCGACCATCGCAAACATGCCTTCGCCGCCGAAGGTCATCGCGCCGAAACTGAGCACGGAAACCTGCAACCCGCTTTTCCCCAGCAATCGCTTTTCCATCGATCCTGCCCTCTAAAATCTGAGTTGGTTTATTTGGGGCGCACCATGCAGACTTAGGGAAACATCGGCAAGGGAGCCATCAAGCAGAGATTCAAAACACGACAATCGTTCGACCCGTGGTCTGACGATTGTCCATCAGGTCGAGCGCGGCTGGCAGGGCGTCGAAACTCACAACATTATCGATGACAGTGTGAATTTTTCCCTCTGCCAACAGCACTTCAAGCGACCTCTGGACGCGCTCACCAACCGACCTTGGTATGATGTGAATGCCTGGGAGCGGGTTCTCTCCGCGAGGATCGGCGGTGTAGGCCAGCATAACACCCATCAGGGAAACACTGCCGAAGCACAGCATCCGCGGCGTCACGATCGGACGGTCTTCGGCTTCAATGCCGCCAGAGAAGCCGATAACCATCAGGCGGCCGTTGAAAGCGAGGCAGCGCAGAGACTGAGCGGTGACATCCCCGCCTACGCCGTCGAATACCAAATTCGCGCCAAGCCCATCGGTCGCTTCAAGGACTGCCTTCGCGAAATCTTCATTGCGATAATCGATAGCGACATCGGCTCCCAATTCTCTGCACTTTGCGACCTTCTCAGGCCCGCCCGCAGTTGCAAGCACGCGTGCGCCTGCGGCAACTGCCAGCTGAATTGCGGCCGAACCGACGCCACCGGCCCCGGCATGAACCAGAACCGTCTCTCCTGTCTGCAGTCGACCCCGTTCGTGCAGGCCGAGCCAGGCCAAATGAAAAGGAAAGAAAAATCCCGCTGCAGCGACATCATCGAGACTTGGAGGTGCCTTAAAGACCATGCCCGCATCGGCGATAACCCGATCGGCATAACCTCCATAGGCACCCTTCGCGGTAGCCATCACACGCTGCCCTAACCATTGCTCGGTCCCCGGCCCGACAGCTTCCACTTCCCCGACAACTTCCATACCAAGGGTATAGGGCACTGGAGGGTTAATGGTGATGTAACGACCGTAACAGCCATCGACTTCGTTGAAATTCAACGCAGCCGTCCGGGTTCGGATACGCACTTCACCAGCTTCCGGTACCGGTATAGCGATTTTGTCGAGAGACAAAGCATGGGATGGGCGCCCGTAGCGATGTACCCGCCAAGCCCGCATCAACTCGGGACGCGAAATCGTCTGCTCCACCATGAATCCCCCAACGCTGCGACCGTGATTGCCGATGGAAATCGACACAACGCATAGCGCCCCTCACCCGATGTCGGTGGCGTTTCTGGTGTATAGATTCCGTCGAACTATTGTCCTTAAGAGAACGCTACCTCCACAAAGAGAGCGCGGCAATCAATGTTGCAGCTTGAAAGCTGCAATCCACGTGCTGAAAAAGAATGCGCGATGTCGCCGAAATTAAACGGACGGGTTGCCGCAGATGGGGCAATAGCCTTGACATATATGCCATCAGGCGGGCATCTGCATTATGGTGCGATAGCGCGAGGCCAACGACAGTTAATCGGCTGGAAACCAGCATTTTGGTGTAACTCGAAGGCCTAAGCGAACGAGACCGCAAGGGCTCGAAAGTAAATTGCTGCGCTGCCGGACTCACGCGTGCGTTTGCGTGAAACTCGCGATAAGGTACGTGTCATGATACCAGCTCAAGGCCTATACGATCCGCGCTATGAACATGACGCTTGCGGCGTCGGCTTTGTCGCGCAGATCAAAAACAAAAAGAGCCATGAGATTGTGGCCCGTGGTTTGCGGATTCTTTGCAACCTCGAACATCGAGGGGCAGTAGGAGCTGATCCGCTGGCCGGCGATGGCGCTGGAATTCTGATTCAAATTCCCGATCGGCTGTTCCGCGCGGAATCCGAACGGCTGCAGATCGCACTGCCCACGGCCGGCGATTATGCCGTGGGCATGATGTTCCTGCCCCAGGACGCCGATGCTCGTCGTCAATGCGAGGAAGTGCTCGAAGGCTTTGTAATGGCCGAAGGGCAAAGCGTTCTTGGTTGGCGCGATGTGCCTGTGCAAACCTCTGCTTTGGGCGAGAGCATCAAACCGAATGCACCCGTTATTCGCCAAATCTTCGTCGGCCGTGGTGCCGACACGCCGAGTTCCGAGGCGTTCGAACGCAAGCTATTCGTAATACGCAAGCAGACGCACACCCGCGTGCGCGCACAGCGCATGGACCAGTCCGGCACGTTCTATATCGCCAGCCTGTCGACCCGCACGATAATCTATAAGGGTATGGTTATTGCCGCGCGCCTTGCCGCCTTCTACGACGATCTGCGCGACGAGCGTCTC
>PLTD01000263.1 GCA_003165335.1 Rhodospirillales bacterium
GACGGCCGAACCGGTCACCGACGGTGACGATCACGCCGCTACTCCGCCAACTCCTAGCGGTTCATCGAGAGGTTGAATTCGCGTTCGGCCGGCGTAAAAAACAAAACAGCCGCCGTCGCAGGTGACTGTTTTGTTTCTTTACGCCGGGGTGTTTGTAACAGCAAACACAGATGCGGACGTATTTTTAGCGGTATTGCGGACGTATATCGGCGAATTGCGGACATATTAGTGCCGGTACAACACTTCAGGCTGGCGCCCCGCGGTCTTCGACGGCGACCGCTTCCTCGCCCGGCATCGATCCAGATAGTGACGCGGGAGCGCCGCTCCTCGTTGAGGGGGATGGCTTTACATCCGTTGGTTGAACGGATAGCTTCGGCGGCAAATTTGCGAAACGAATATTGAAGCACGGCGCGGGTTGCCGCCCATAGCTCTTTTCCACGCCCCATTCAGTGGTCGGCGGCCTCGTTATATCGCAGGAGGCGTGCGTGTCGCGATCGGTGATTATCTGGCTCACTGCGCTGATTTCGTTCTCGACGACATTGGCCTCCGCTCAAGACGTGTCCTCTGGCACGCCGCTCCCATGCCTAGACGTGAGAATCGCCTCCGTACGCGATTTTGACGAGAAAGTCGCGAAGCTTGACGCGGAAAACCGGGATCTCAAGTCCCGGATCGAGAAGGCGGCGGATGACGGTGAAAAGCAGGAATTGCAGCGTCGGTTGGATCCGATCCAGGCTCAACTCCTGGACCTTACGTTCCAGCGTGAATGCGTGCGTACCGACTACAAGATCCAGGTGTTGCGAGCGCCCGGCGAACCACCTCCGGCGTGGGTGGAGACCACGGCTTTCTTTGCAACAAACCGCGCCGCCACGGGAAACGCCGCGCCGGAGAAATTCTTCGGATCGGATCGACGCGCCGATCTGCAATATGGAAAGACCGTGATATCGATCCCGACCGCGCGGCGACCGGGAGATCTCAATCTGCCGAGTCTCTGGCGCTTCGAACTGACCGCCGATCCCAGCAAGCATTTCATCTTCAAGAGCCTCACACCGCTCGGTACGAACGACGCCCAAGCCCAATTGGCTGCGGCCATAAAGGCGAGCCCGAAGCAGTCATTGCTCGTCTTCGTCCACGGCTACAACGTCAGCTTCTTCGACGCCGCGATGAGGACCAGCCAACTCGCACATGATCTTTCGTTTCAGGGCGAGGCGATATTCTTCAGCTGGCCTTCGGCCGCAACTACGTCGGGGTACTCTCACGACGAAAAGGCCGTTCAGCTTTCTGAGCCGGCGTTTGACCAGTTTCTCGATGACCTCGGAAAGTCGGGAGCCACAAACATTATCCTCGTCGCCCACAGCATGGGGAATCGGCTTGTCACCAAAGTTCTCAGCGACCGAGCGTCACGAGGCAAGCCAACCCCGAATCTGCACGAGTTGCTGCTCGCGGCACCTGACATCAATGCGGAGATCTTCAGGGAGCAAATCCTACCGGGACTGGAGAAGCTTCAGGGAACGCACAGGTCGATCTACGCCTCCAGTTCGGACTTGGCGCTTCGCGCATCCAAGATCGTGCACGACTACCGCCGGGTCGGTGAAACAATCGGTGGAGTCCTGACGTTCGCCGATTTCGAAACGATCGACGCGTCGGGCGTCGCGCCCGCGCTCCGCTCGTTCGGCCATTCCTACGTCGTCGACAGCGCCAAGGTCCTCGGCGACATCGCAGAAACGATCGACTTGCACTTCGACGCCGACCAAAGAAATCTTCCTCGGCAGGGAGCTCCGCCGTCGGCGTGGTGGCTGCTCAAATGACGATCAGGCGCGCATTCGCCCTCGCGGTCGCGCTCGCTTTCGCAAGCCCCGGTACGGCGTGGCCGCAACAGTCCGGCGAAACGATCGTGTCCAAGGCGGCCGATAGTGCCGACAAGGGCGACTATCGAGGTGCGTTAAACCAGCTAGACGCGCTTGCCCGCGAGACCGCCATGGCCGCTCCGCTCCGACAACGCATCTGCACCGTCAGGGCCGAGGCACTACTGGGCGAAGCATATTACGATCAGGCTGTTGCGCCCGCTCGCGCTGCCGTTGAGCAATTCGACAGCCTCTCGAAGGCGGACCGTGCCGACGGCCTGCTGCTGATCGCCAGGATCGAGGTGCAGCGCGGCGATAGCGCTGCGGCGTCGGCCGCGCTGGAGCGGGCCTTGGCGACCGCCACGGAGGCCGACGGTCCGGTCGGCCTGCGGACCTTGAAGGTCGAAGATCGGGTCGCTCTGGTCCTGTCGACATCCCAGCCCGCCGAAGCCGAGAGGGTGATACGCGGCGTCATCGGCCGGGCCGACCAGCTCCCGGACCCTCCGGTGCGCGATAAGCTTCGCTTCCTCAATACGCTCGGGATCACGCTTCTGAGGCAATCGAAGTTCGGACCGGCAAAGGAGGCCTTCGAAAGCGCGCGGAACGGCAGACGCGAACTGCTGTCGGACCGTCATCCGGAAACGCTGGAGAGTACTCACAATCTGGGAGTCGCTCTGCGCAGATTGGGATCGGTGAAAGAGGCCGACTCGGCATTCGCTGAGGCTTTCCGAATTAGATCCGAGGTGCTCGGCCCCGACCACCCCGATACATTGATAACGCGCACGATGATCGTACGCCAACTGATCGACAAATCCGATTTCGAGACCGCGACGACTGAAGCGCAGGCGATATGCGCGGCCCTGACCGCGAGGGTGGGCGAAAGCAACGTCCGCACGCTTGAGGCCATGGGAGACCTCGCCACCGCTCAGTTCGACTCGGGCAGGGTATCCGAGGGAGTCCAGACCTACAGGCGCTCCTATTCCCTGGCTACCGCCATCCCTCGGAGAGACGAATCCGGAAGCTATGAACATCGGCCACGAATGCGCGGGCCTACTCTACAGATCCGGTCGGTACGGCGAGGCGCTCTCGATATTCCAGCGTGTCCTCACGGCGACGAGGAAGATCTTCGACGACGAGAACCGGGATACGATCGCCACTCTCCATAGCATCGCGGTGGTCCTCTAGGACCTCGGAAGGAACGATGACGCCATCGTGACGTATCAATACGTCCTCTCGGTCCTCGATAAACAAGTCCCCGAAAGCCATCCGAGCCGGCTCAGCGTCCTCAACAATCTTGCCGCCGCGTACAGAGCGGCAGGACGCTACGAGGAAGCGTCGAAGGTCATCGACGATGTGGTGCGGATCCGCAGCTCCGTCTGGGGGCCCGAGAACGCGCTGACCCTTGTGTCGCGCAGCAATCGGGCGGCGATTCTTGCGGCCCTGAAACGATATCCCGAGGCGATCGCCGCTCATCGGGACATCTACTCGATCAGGACCAACAAACTCGGCGAACGTCATCCGGATACGTTGAAGAGCCTGCACAATCTGGCATTCACCCTCTCCGAGGCCGGCATGAATTCCGAGGCCCGCCCGTTGTTCGAGAAGACGCTTGCCCTGCGCACGGAGGTGCTCGGGCCGCGCAACGTGGACACGGTCACTACGATGCGGGATTTCGCGATGCTCCTGGAGGGGGCCGGCGAAGCCGACGAAGCGAGGCGCCTCTATCTGAAGATCGTCGACGCGGCCGAGTCGCTTCGGACCGAAGGAGGCCTTCCCGATACGCTTCGCAGGAATTATTTCGCGACCGTTTCACCGGCCTATAAGGCGCTCGCCCGGCTCGCGGCGAAACTAGGGGATTTCGACCAAGCACTGAGGGCAGCAGAGCTATCCAAAGCAAGGACGCGCCTCGAGACATCCACCGCTCGCGGCGTAGCACGAAGCATACTCTCCGCCGGCGAACGCGCGGAATTGTCCGACCTGGAATTCCGGATCGCCCGTTTCGACCAACGGATTCCCTCCCTCACCGACGTCGGGGCGCGCGCGGACGCGGAGGCTCAGCGAAACGCCCTTTCGGCCAAGTTTGTCGAAACGAACGTAAGCCTGGAGAACAAGTACCCCACCTATCGCCAGGCGACCTCTTCCAGCGCGATCACCGCAAAGCAGGCAACCGGGTTGCTTCCAGAAGACGTCGCGCTGTTGGATATGGTGCAGTCCGGATCCCGGACCATCATCTTGTGGATGACGGGAAAGGGCGAGTACGGTTCGGTCGTGCTCCCGGACAACACCAACCTTCCCGCGACGCTCGAAGCCTATCGGACGGCGCTGGCGAAGCCCGACGGTATCGACGACCTTCGATACCCGGAACGGCCGGGCGCGATCCGATATCTCGTTTGGAGATTGTCGGACGGTTCATTCCAGATGCGAAGGCTCGAAGAGGGTGCGCTCGACGGCGCCACGATCGTACGCGACATCGAGGAGATAAGGAACGGTTTGTCCGTCTGGCTGCTCACGGCTTTGCCCAAACAGGTGCTCGCTGCGAAGCGCTGGTTTATCTGCCCGGATGGCCCCTTCTCCCTTCTTCCGTTCGACACGCTGAGATTCGACGGTCGTCTGATCGGTGAAACGCACGACGTGTCATTCGTGCAGTCGATTTCGATGATGGAAGTGTCCGCCGAGCGTCGGAAACAATATTCAAATATGACGCGAGAGCCGATGCTCGCAGTGGGCAATTCCAAATATGAAGCCTCGTCCGACACGGCGCAGCCACAGCGCGCGATCGACGCGCTTCGCGGCCCGACAGGCGGTCCTCTCGGGAACGTCACATGGCCCGAACTTCCGGGAACCGCCAAGGAGCTCTCCGCGCTGGCAGATTTGTTCGACCTCAAGCAGGGCACCAACCTCTTTTCCGGAGAGGCGGCATCCGAATCGACGGTCCGACGTCTTCAGTCCAGCGGCAACCTCGAACACTTCCGGTACGTCGTATTCGCCACGCACGGATATCTGAACCCTCAAAATCCCGAGCTCAGCGCGATCGTGCTGTCTCAGGTCCAACTTGGGCCGGACGAAGACGGCTACCTGCGAGCACCAGAACTGGCCTCCTTCGACTTCCGAAGCGATCTGGTGTTCGTCTCCGCTTGCGAGACGGGTCTCGGCAAATGGACCTCCGGCGAAGGAGTTCTCGGTCTGCCCTTCGCACTACAGGCCGGCGGAAATGCGACTACCGTCCTAACGCTCTGGCAGATCATCGACGGAAGCAGCGCCGATTTCGTCGCGCGCTTCTTCGCCAAAGTGAAGGAAGGCGTCCCGTTCGCGGTGGCGCTGGCCGCAACGAAGCGAGAGTTCATCCGCGGAGACGCTGGCGAACAGGCGAAGTCGCCGGCCGCGTGGGCCGCGTTCATTTACTACGGCCAATGAGGGGTCTCGAACAGAAAGGATCGGATATGCCGAACAACGTCACGAGTATTCAAAGCACGTTCTCGAAGATCGACCTCAGACTGATCCAGAACATCGAGAGGAAACTCGCGAGCGACATGGAGGAGGCGCTGGCATGGGCGCGGGACCCGGATGGATACATGTTGGCCAAGTTGAAAGGATCGCCGCGACCGAAAGGCCTTCACTTCCATATTCGGGTGGGCAAAGATCTGTTTCCTGCAGATACTATCATTCCGACGAACCAGATCACGTTCTCGACCACGATAAAATTCAAGTCGAATGTCCGAAAGGCCGTTCTCGCCGAAGTCCGCAAGCACGTGCGCCGTTCCGCCAAGCCGATGTACTGCGAAGGCTGCGGCTATTGCAGGATAGCCATCGTCTGACATGAGCCGCGGCCGCTAACATATTTCAAAACGAGCGCTGGCATCTCACGCTGGTCGATGGCGCTCCCAAAGGCCGGCCGCGATCCTTTCGAAGCCATCCCGGGTGATTACGAGATCGGTTGTGCTGCTTGGGCTTGGCCATGCTTTGGTGCATGGACGAGGATCGTCTTCAGTCGAATCTTACCTCACGCCCGGCTGTGCTCCCCCATTGACGGTTCGTAACGCGATGCCGCGGCGGCACTTCTCGGAGCCTCGCCAATCAATAGAATATCCAGGCCATCGATCTCCTCCATCGCGCGTCCGGCGATCCCCTGAAGGTCGCCGTAGAGGCCGGCGCTGCTGTCGAGAACACCCTTGAGCTGTTCCTCGCGCTTTGCCCACAGCTTGGTCATCAACTTGCGCTCGCGGTCGCGATCGTCCCGCATATCGGTGAATTTCTCGACGATGGCATCCATGCGGTGGCGAAAGCGTGGCCCGGTCAGGTACAGATAACCCAGTTCCATCTTCGTCTGCTGACCCTGCTGCGCTTGTCGGTTTCCGGCGACGTCGATCAGCGATTGCCGCAACGCCGTCGCGAGGGGGACCGCGAAACGAGGATCGGTGACCCAGACACTATCGATCAGGTCGAATGTCGCCACGCCCTTGGGTAACGCGGTCGACACGATCAACGCGACTTCCGCCTCCGCGCGGCGTTGATCGTCGCGCAGCTTTGCGAGCCATCCATCGCTCCAGCCTTTCGTGCGTTTCGATTCCCACAGGATCGTTCCGCACATCAGGCCCGACGGGCTGCGGACCCGGTGGAGGATGTAGCCGCCGAATTCGCCTTTTGCCACCGGTTCGATCAGATCGAGCGGGAAACGTCCGCGCAGGAGCGCTTCCAACTCGACTTCCGGCGCATCGCCCTGCAATTGCTGCGACCCTTGTTCAGCTTTCCGGCGGAGGTCTTCGATCTGGCGCTGCATGCCCGTGATTTGGAGTTCTTTTTCGGACAGCCTGGACTTGAGGCCTTCCTCGGCGTCGATCCTGGCCTGCTCGCGAACTGCAGAAAGCGATTCCTGCACCTTCTTTTCGACCGACAGATCGACCTCACGCCGTGCGTCGTCCAATTCGCGCTGCTTCCGCAGCACGTCCGCCTGGGCCTGCTGCGCTTCGGCCAACTTGGCATTGTTGGCAACCAAGTTCTGGCGGAGCTCCGCGAGCTGTTTGTCCCGCTGGTCCAGATCATCAGCGACCGCGACGCGCGCCTTCCGAGCCTCGGTTTCAGCGATCGAGGCACGCTCGCTTCTCAACTTCCGCGCAACTTCGTCGTCGATCGTTTCGCGCGCCTTGGCGAGATCTTCTTGTGTCTGCCGCAACGCGCTTTCCCGCTTGGCGTAGCCTGCTTCCTTCGACGCCAACTGCTGTTCGAATTTCTTCTGAGTTTCAGCAATCAACGGCGCAGCCAACGATTCCGTAAGTTTGATCTCGGTACTGCAATGTGGGCAGACAATTTGCGGTTCGTTCATTTTTGTCTCCTTTTTAAGCCGTTCGATTTTAATCGTTCAATGTTGGTTGGATATCGGATGCTGTAGCCGCCTCGATGATTTCAGCGACTTCAACTCCATCGATCCGCCCCCGGGTCCGCAGCACTGTGCTCACTTGTGTGAGCGCTGCACGGTGCTGCTCTAGGATTCGCTTTGCCTCTCCGAACGCTGCTGAAAGCTCCTGGTGCGCCGCCGCACGCAGGTAGGCATGATCCAGAATCGAGTACGTCTCGAAGTGGTCGGCGAGGAACAGCAGCGGGTGCGGACCGACGTGGCCGAAACTGCCGACCATCGCCGCGGCAATCCGCGTAGCCAGGGCCAGATCTGAGGTCCGCGAGCCGCCCGCGCCGCTCCCTGCGGCCCCCATCTCGAGTTCTTCGGCGGCTCGTCCCGCCAAAAGTCCCTGCAGGGTCCGACGGCACTCTTCCAAGGTGCCCGCCATGAAGTCCGGATGACGCGCAGCGACGAAGCCCGCGCTGTCCCGCGATCCGGCGACTACGGCATGGATGTCCTTTGGACCATTATGAATCACGGCGATGATGATATGTCCCGCCTCGTGGACAGACGCTCGCTCCAATTGCTCGGGTGAGACATCCTCGTCGCTTCCAAGCACCGCGTGTCTCAAATCCAGGGGCGACAATGTCCTCTCTTCGTGGCGGGCGAACCGACGGGCGTCTTTGACAATCCGCTCCACGTCGGCTCCGGACGATCCGATGGCGAGAAGTGAAATCTCCTCCAAGGATTCGTCGGCAAGCTCGCCACGGAGGCGTACCCTCAGCATCTTTTCGATGTCCCGCGGCTCCGGCAGCCGCACCTTAATGATGCGGTTCAGCCTCCCGGAGCGCACGATCGCCGGATCGCAACGGCTCACGTCATTCGTGGCGCCGATGAAAATGAGTCCTTGGCGGCCCTGAATGCCATCGAGTTGCTCGATAAACGCGTTCACGACTTCGATGACGTAGTCTTTATAGCTGTGGGTCAGTCCGCTCCTGTTTGGAAAAGAGTCAAGCTCATCGATGAAAATGACCGCCGGCGCCTTCGCGCGCGCTTCGTCGAAATCCTTCCTCATCGCGCGGAGCAGATGTCCGAGATGTGCCTCGCCGCTGCCCTGCCATTTTGCTAAGGTCGCGGCGATCAAAGGAAGGCCCATTGCGGAAGATGCCAGTTTGGCGAAGAGAGTCTTGCCCGTCCCCGGGGGGCCCGATACTACGATTCCGGCGTCGAGAGCATCCCATGCGATCTCGCCCCGTCGCCATGCCTCGATGTCGACGATCGTGCTCTTCGCCCAGGCGACCGCCTCGTCGAGCCCGTGGAGTTCGTCAAGAGTCAAATCGCGCGAGCCGAGCTTGGTGTTCTTCGCCGCGGCGAGCTGCCTAATGTTGTCGACGCATTCTGTGGGCGTCCGATCGAACCGGATGGCGAGAAGAAGCTCATGTACGCCGATATAGCGAAGGATGTCCTGCGGGATGGTCTCCCGGCATGTTTTGCCGGTTACGATGCGAATGACCCGCATGATCAGAGGAGCGTCGATGGAGGGAAGGACAAGCCGGTGCGTCGCCGCGTCGAGCAAGACCTTGGAAAGATGAGCCACGGAGCCGGGCGTGATGGCCAATACCGGCAGCGCAAGCTGGATCGCGCTGAAGGCGCGAGCATCGGCAGCATGGCGTTCCTTTTCGGGAACGATCTCGTTGGCCAGGAAGTAAATTAAATCGATGTCCTCCCGCTTGGCTCCGTCGGACAGTCGTGCGAGGTCCGCAAGCTCCAGCTGTTCGAGCGAGAGCACGTTCTTCCACTGATGGGCGATGCGGCTGAAGAGGTCCCGGTCGGGCACATCAACGAGCACGATCGGCGACGACGTCTTCATCTTCTCCATCACGAGCGGGTTCTGGTCGAACAGGCGTGCAAGAAGCAGGCGCGCGGCGACGCGGCCCGGCGTCGGGGAGGGGACATCCCGTTCCGGAGCGTCGTCGTCATCTGGAAGCGCGGATCGCCGGCCCGATGAGTCCTTTCGGGCCGATTGGTGGGATGAAGCGTCTCTCGAACGGTCGGGCTTGACGCCCGCCGCCTTCATGATCTGGTCCTGCGCGGCTTTCGCGGCAGCCTCAAGCTCACGCCTGGCGGCGACGTCTGCGACATGTCGCAGATAAGCGCGCGAAGCCATCCAGTCCGCCTTGTAAACGGCGAACTCCAGCGGCCCCATGGGTGCCGCGCTCAACGCGCTCGCGATGCCGTCGTTCACGTCAGTCATCATTTTGTTCATGTCAAAGGCCGCCTTCGAAGTTCAATCGCGGTTGGTCCGCGCCGGCGGGAGATGCGGCTCCAAGCCGATAGAAACGCGTCAACGTTCGGATCCATCGTCCTTCGGGGCCGGCGGCCCACACTTGCGAGGTCATGGCGGTGCGATTTCCGAGGATGGGATGGTCCGTAACGGAGCCCATCAACCGCAGTCCGAGCGGCGACAAGACGGTGCGCCAGTCGGTGATCAGCGGTGCATGCGCGCACTCGTCGGGGCGGGGCCCCGTGCCGAGCCGGATTCGCTCCAGGTCGCCGGCAAGGCTCCGCAACCTTTCGTGGAGGCCGGTGCCGACATGCTCAGGCAGAAGGAAGGGAAAGGCATCCGTCAGCATGGGGACCTCAATCTATTTCGGTTTGAGACGGCTCTGCCGGACACGGCGGACGACCGGACACGGCTGCACCTGTTCGCGCAATGGCAATTGGTCGGCGAAAATTCGCGGAGCGTGGTCATGAACCCACCTCGACGATCAGCGTCGGATCGAAGGCGGTGTTTTCGTTTCCGTAGCCGTGCGGATTGGCGATGATCCTAGCGGTTTCAACACGATAGTCGGACGAGCAGTGAGTGTGACCATGGATCCAAAGGGTGGGACGGCCATTTCCGATCACCTCGGTAAGGTCCGAGACGAAGGCGGCGGTCAGAATGTCGTTTCGATACCGATCTTCGACCGAATTGAAATGAGGCGCGTGATGCGTCATCACGACCACGGGATCAGCGTCATGATGGGCGAGCTTTTCCTCGATGTAGGAGCGCGACGTCGCGTGCATCATCACCGCCTCCTGCGGACGGAAGCGTTCCCATGGCTGCTTCCGCCATCCGATCAACCGGTGATCGTTCATCCCGTTGCGCGCGGCATGCATCGCCGCGGCGGCATTGTGGGCGCCGAAGATCCTGTAATCGGTCCACAGGGTAGCTCCGACGAAATGCGTGCCGCCGATGGTGACGGCGGCGTTCTCCAGCAAATGAATATTGTGCTGAGGCGCAAGATCCTTGGCGGCTTCGATCTCTTCGCAGATGAAGCGGCGGTAAAATTCGTGGTTCCCAAGCGTGAAGACGATCGGGATCCTTTCAGGAACGATCCTGCGCAGCGCAACGAAGGCATTAGCGGCGCCTTCGCAGATGTCGCCGGCGCAAGCTACGATGTCGACGTCCGGGCCGATCACGATCGGCTTCGTCCGCCTAACGTCGCAGTGCAGGTCGGAAAAGATCTGAATTCTCACGACGCGTCCTCAGGGTCACCGAAGAGATGCAGCGTGAGGCTGTTGCCGCCTGGAGAGTCGGAGGTATTCGCCGACGCCGTCCGCCCAAGCTTGAGTGCCTTTCCCGCCCTTCCTTTGCGAGCCGGTCGTTCCGCCGCGTCCACAGCGGTTGCCGGGGCGACTGCATCGGGAAACGACGTGGACTTGAGCTTGCGCGGTCCCACGCTAAGCGCGGCCAGATTTGAAACGAACCAGGACGTGGCAATTCGCCGGTGAAGCGGCCTGGACCCGGGTAGATTGCGCAGGATATTGGAGAGCACGATTGCGGCGGCGTTGTCGCCCTCGATCGCGTAGCCGACCAGGGCGGTCATGGCGATGTCGATTTGCACCGTAACTTCGTCGATCGGAAAAAAGGACACTGCGACGCTCACGGCGGCGGAGACGTGTCCGCCGACGGCGTCACGCCATTTGGGTTGACCAAACAGCGCGGTCTTCGCCAGCAAGCGCCAGATGGTGTCCGCGTCCGCCGCGTCAAACTGCTCCGCGCGCCGTGTCCGCCACGACGACCATGGGTCGAACGACGACTCTGCGGCGTCACCGGGCCGCTGCCGACTACGGTGCGCGGAGTCGCCGAGGCTGGTGCACCTGGTCGGCGCCTGCCCGGTCGTATTGTCACTCTGCTTACCCATCGACATGACTTTCCCGTTCGCGCCGAAAGGCGCGTGGGCGTCGCTTGCGACGCCGTTTCAAGATTCCGAAATTTAAATGGAGCAGCCTCTTGCGAGGCTCTCGCCCTGTCTCGCCACGCCGGGCCCTGTCCTGCCTCGCCGGACCACGCCCCGCCACACCACTTCTATTCGATCAACTCCACTGCAAACCTGCCGAACCTCGGCCGCCAATCTCAAGACCCTCCCGGAAGCCGCTGATCGTGAAGATATCGATCACGTCCGAGCGGTTCAGGAGCGAAGGAAAGAAGGTCGCGTTAAACTCGACCGACCATTCCGGAAAACGCGGGCGTGTCCTCATGGTACGAGAACTATTGACGCTGACGCCGGCACGGAACCTGAACTATTGATCCTCCCAGAGATCGTTGACGTCGGACGGACCTTCGTATTTGAGCCGCGCCGGCGCATCGACAAAGAAGCCAGCTTCAGCATGGCGGCCTTTCCGCTTGGTGCGGGCGCCCCCGATGAATGTCGCTTCCAGGGCTTCCGCCGGAATGCATGGACGCGAGCCGTCGAGCCACAGGCCGCCGAACCACTCGATGCGACCGATTTCCTCGTAGTCCGCGCGGGTCTTGTCGCGCTTCTGGGTGACCTTCGCCAACTCGATGGTGATGGGGTCCAACGGGTCCGCCAACCGTCCACAGTGCATTAGCAGCGGTCGCATGCCGACCAAACGCAGTGGGATCGTTTCCGCAGTACTCATTTCATGGCTCCAAGGAGGTCGAAACCGGGAATGGTCCGAGTGGGATCCCGCAGCGGACCTGACGGCGAAATCGTACTGACCACGTCGCTGAATTTTGGCGATCGTAATCCATAGCTCCGACGCCTCAGTAGATCGGTGATGACACGGTGGCATTCCATGCAGAGTGTCGTAAGGTCACCCACAATTTCCGCACCCAGCCTTGCATACGTCCGATGATGCACCTGCAACTGCACCTCTGGAGCTGCGCCATTGCACGTGCGACAACGTCCGCCGGAAGCGACGAGTTCCGCTAACCGTGCCGGATTGTTCCGCCATGCGGCGCTCCTGATGTATTTGCCGTAGTGCATAGGTTCACTTCCTAATCAGTGTCAAAATGTAACCGACAAAATGCGGCCTGTCAACAGCTTCGATAACAAAATGACACCGACAAAATTTTATGGTAAACAGGCCGCCGAGGTGAGCCATGACCAGCGACCCAACAATCCCAAGGATGTGGCCGACGCCGCAGTTGATCAGGGCGGCCCGCGGGCTNNCGATGGACTATCGGCGTCTCGCTGTGCTCCACAAGCTGCGAAGAGTACTAGAGGAAAAATGGGGCATCGAATTCGTGCAGGAGGTCCAGTCATCGAAGACAGGCGTCGTATTACGGAAAGCCCAGGAAAAACCATTTCGCGCACAGCACTATCGCCGTTTGGACCTGCCGGAAGCCATCCTTTAGCGGTTTCGCTCCCGAGCAAATGCCGTCTAATCGTAGTTTGACCAGGTCGCAGGCGCGGAGCTTGCTGTCGATCGGTAGGTCAAAGACCGCAAGGTCGCGACTTGATCGTACGATTCCTATACTAACTCGAATACCAAACATGCTTCGGTTCGAAGGGTTTTCTTCTGGTCGATGAGCAATCCCTTGTTCCCAGGCCAAATCACCTGAGAGGACAGTGCGATGGACTAGAATTCAAGCCGCTTCGGGGTCTCGTCCTCAGAAGGGCACCCGGCGCCTCAGGTGCCCTTTGGCTTCGTGAGCCTAACGCCTTCGCCTCGGCTCGATGTCGGCTTCGTGAATTCCACACCGTGCTTCTTTTCGAGCGCCGCCGCCAACTTCGCCAACACTGCCACGCGTCGGTAGTCCATCTGCTCCGAGTCATCATTCTCTAGGGAGATGACGGCCTTTCGGCTGACCTTCGCGCTCTTTGCAAGCGTCGCCTGGTCGATGCCGACCAGGCCGCGGGCCGCACGTATCAAGGACGGCGTCGGCCATATCTCGCCAGCCGGGATTTCGTTGACCATTTTTCGCCCAAACAAGGAGGGTAGGGTAGGTTAAAAAGCAGACTTGTAGCCGACGACTCACCACGACGTAACTATAGCAGTCTCCGACTTCGCCAAAGAAGGCGTTCGTCGCGGACAAATCGGCTCAATAGGCTGGCCCCCTGCCCCGAATTCGAATTTGCTCGAGGTCGCCGCCAAGCAGGTTGGCGGTCTGCCGCGTGTAGTGGCAGGGCCTTAAGCTGAGGTATCCGGCGGTCTTCGACGGCGACCCGCCTTCCTGGCCCGGCATCGAGCCTCAGATACTGACGCGGGAGCCGAAGTTCCTCCCTCGAGGGATGCGCGGACCGCCTACCTACGGCAGCGGTCTCGTCACCCCCGAACTAGCCTGCCCTCGCGCTGCCGATTCGGGTGAGCGCCCGGGAAGCCATGCACCCGGATGTCGAAGATCTCCGGTGCCGTGGCGCCGAGACCAGCGTCGAGGACGAGGTCGAAGTTGGAGCCGGCGGCGGCGCGGCGCGTCGCAAGATTGTCCATGCCGACCAGCGCCAAACCCGGCTCGCCAGCCGAGCGGAAACCGCCTTCGGCGAAACGGCTCTCGATTATGGTCGTGCGGAAGCCGCGATCGTCGGACCAGTGCGCGGCGTTTTGCGCCTTCTTGCGACCGATTCGGTCGGGCTTGGTGAGTATCTGTATCGGCAGATTGCCCGCTTCTGCCGCGTCCGCGTCCTGGAGGAAGAGGGAAACCAAGTTCGGATCCTCGTAGGGCAGAAGTACGATCGTCCAAAGCGCTGCCTGTCCGAGATTGCCGAGACGCAGCAGCCAGTATGCCGCCGGTAGACAGGCGAGGTCGATCTCGCCCGCGTCGTCGCACCCGGCGACAAGGCCGACAATCTCGAAGTTCTCCGGCAGGCGAGCTTGTCCCAGAGGACGGTGCTGTGGAACGCCTCCCCGATTCCGAGCGCGCCCGCCAGCACTCCGCCGATTTCATTGGCGCTCTGCGGGCACTCGGCAGGCCGGTCTTGGGCTTGCGTAGTTCGCGGGCAATGAAATCTCGCGATTCCTGGTGCCGTGCCAGCGTGCGCTTCGGGCGCAGCCGCAGTTCGTAGTTGCGGATCCGGATCTTGCGGTAGTCGTTCATCACCTCGGCAGCCACCATCATGGCGTATTCGGGGTCGCCGAACAGATTGAAGTCCGTCCAGAAGGTCGCACCGATAAAGGTCACGCCGTCGATTTCAACCGTATCGTTCTGCAAAACGTGGACGTTGGTGCCGGCAGCAAGAGCGCGCGCCTTCTCGACGGTACGGTCGATGTCGCAGCGGTAGAATTCATGATTGCCGGCGATATAGATCACGGGACGATCGGTGACGCGCTCAAGAATCCAAGCGACACTGCGCTCCATGCGAGTGATCAGGTCGCCGGCAATGACGAGCACGTCGTAATGCGGCCGATCTCCCGCGGCCGGCAGGTCCCAGCCGCGCGTCAGTTCCATGTGCAGGTCTGAATGTATCCAGAGGCGCAACGTATCAATCCTCGCGGGCGTCGGTTTCGTCTTCGGCCAAATCATTCAGTGCAACCAGGTCCCACCTCGGCACTGCTTGCACATACGTCTCAAGTCCCGGCGCGCCGCCGTCCCCGATCATGGTGTCAACCGGATCAACGATAGATCCGAGGCATGCCCACCGACCGTTCACGCGCTTCCAAAGCAGCGCATGCATGCGATCTTCCCACCAGACGGCACACGGGCGGCTCGGAGGCATGCCGCCCCATGTGATGCCGGTCCACGGCGCGCCCATATCAGCCAGCAACTTTGCCACGGCCGGCGTCATGACGTAGTCCTCGGACACCGCGGTAGCCGCCGGCAATGCGGCAGCGGCTACCGTGGCTGCGGCGCCGGCGAGGACATGGCGGCGGGTGAGAACGGTCATTACAAATCAATCCCGTAGTCAGCCTTCATGCGCTCTTTGAATTCGCTCCAGTATTGTGCAGCGTTAACGCGCTCGATGCGGAAAGGTGGACGCGGACCACCGTAGTAAAGCGCCCAAGCGTCAGCGACATCATCCTCGATGCTGTCATAGACGATGATATCGATGAATTCGGGTTCGGCTTCTACAGCCGCCGGCAATAATGCGGCAGCGGCCACCGTGGCTGCGGTGCCGGCGAGGACATGGCGGCGGGTGAGCGCGGTCATCACTTGATCTCCTTGGTGCCAATCAACGGCGTCACCGTTGCCCCACCTTCGACATGAGCCACGGTCTCCAGTTCGACGCGCTTGACATCCTTGCGCGTGAGAACCAGCGCTCTGGCGCGTTCGGATAAAATCGCCTGGATCTCGGCCTTCGAGAACGTGACCTGCAGCTTGCGATTGACTTCCGGCATCACTCTTACCAACCCCTCAAAAAGTTCCGGATCGCCAACGTGAAATCGCGTAGCGGGCGCGGCAACCAGTGCGCGGCGCCGTCATGTGAGATGGCGGGGACCATCAGGCCGACGCCGACGGCTATTGCGACCGGGATGCCGGCGAGGAGGTAGAGCCCCCATCGAAAGCCCGCGATAAAGCAGCCGCCAGCCGCCAAACCAAAGAGGATCGCAACCAACATGCCACCGGCGCATCCAAATACGAACATCGACTCGCGGCGGCGTTCGGCGGCTTTATAGCTGACGTAGGCCATTCCCTCCGGCGGCTCGACGGGCGCGATGAAATCGAATTCTTCGACCGCGGTATCGACCTTGTCCGAGACTTCCCAGCCGTGATGCATGACGACGGTTTCCGGATTGTCAATCACGATCTCAAACGTCGCCACGCGCACGATCGAAAGCTCGCCATTTTGCGGCTGAGCACCCAATGCCAGCCTTCCTTGATTTCCGTTTTTGCTATCGCCATCACGCGATCTCCGGCGTTCTAATAGCCAGCAAACAAACCTGCCGGCCGGTTTCTCGGTCTCGCATTTTGGTCGGGAACATATCGCCGACACGAATGACATCCGGCGCGCCGTCACCCATCCAGGGTACGCTTAACGTGTGCTGGCATCCATCGATGGTCATTTCGACGACTTCTCGGCTCGTCGAGATCTCGACGAGCTTGCTCGCCGGCAGAACGCAAGCGGCCACCGTGGCGGCGGCTCCAATCAGTGTCTGGCGACGGGTGAGGGCGGTCATCATGCACGCCCTCCCATGCACCACCGCTCTGTCTTCTGCATTCCAGCCGAGCTGATGATGTCGTCGGGGGTGAACCCGTCGTTCTCGATGCCGCTTTCTTGGGAGACGTCGAACCAGCACAGGTCAGCCACGTTAGGGTCCGACGCTGACGCGATGATCACGCAACGGCGCCCTTTATGGACGAGCATTCCGGTCCATCGCGTACCGTACGGCGCCGCGCCGTCACGCAGGCAGCGGGCTAGGAAGCTCAGATACTCCTCGTCAACGGCAACGGCGTTGGCCACTGCCACAGCGGGCAGCGCAACAGCTGCCACCGTGGCGGCGGCGCCAGCGAGGGCATGGCGGCGGGTGATGGTCATATGCGGTCCTCAAAAAAGTCAGGATTGCTCAGTGCCGTCGTCCGCCATTTTCTTCAGGGCGACGATCAGCGGGTCGTAATCGCCCAGTTCTTCGATGCTCAAGGCAAACTGCACGTCGCGGGATCCGCACTTCGGGCATTCGTGCTTGCCCGAATACGAAAACGTGCCCTCGTTGTTGCAGTTCCGGCAGCGGTACCGAGCCATGTTCTCACTCCTTGATGTCGAGTTCGGACGGCGAGACGTCCACAAAGGAGTCGATTTCGCGAATGTATCGACGACACGATACGATGCTGAGCTTGCCGTCCTGCAGCCTGCGGACGATGTGAACATTCTCGCGACCGGGGCGAACCGGGACGACCTTGCCCTGGGCGTGTTGGTCACATGCCGTGAACGCGTAGCCGCCCTTGTCGTACAGCCGGCCCGGCTCACCGCATTGCTCGCAGGTGCAGGCCGAGCGCGCTTCCGCGAGGCAGATTGCTTCGTCGATGGCGGCACACGTCGCCGCGGGCAATCCATTGTTATTGTCCAGGTACAGCCGTAGGGCGCCGAATTTTTCCTTGATCTGACCGATTTTGAGTGACCCGGTCGGGGCCGCGGCGACAGCGCGGGCGATGCGGCCGATCACCGTCTCGATGAGATCGCGCCAGCCGTCGCCGACGCTGGGATAACCAGGCGCCGTGACCCGGCCTTCGAATTCCTGATTGAAGATGTCTGGATAGCGGGCGACCAGGTCGGCCTGCCAGGTGCGATTGGTCTGGTTTGCGGACATCACGAACTCCACGCAACGAACTCAAATGTTGTTCTTCTTATGTCCTCAGTTTGGATCAGACGTCAACAGGAATTTATAAATATATTTAACATAGGTACATATAAAAATCCTCCAGGACCGGAACCAGGCTAGATTCAGGGGGATAACCGCCTAAAAAAATCTCCCGCCGAGAAAGCCGGGGAAACAGCCGCGGGCACCTGCGGATTGCGCTTGCTGCCGGATTCAACGCATGGGACGCTTTTTGAGCGACATTCGGGAAATCTTGGCGGGTCTGGACTGATGGAAGAACCGAAAAAGCCGCCCCGGAAGGGCCGGAAGCCGCCCGAAGGCAACAAACGGCAGTTTCTGACGACGATGGATCCAGACGTGATCAAGGCCGTCAAGCTGGTCGCGATCGAAGAAGACACCACCGCTTCGCTGATCCTGGAAAGGGCCGCGAAAGAGTTTCTGGAGCGGCGAAACAAGAAGTCGGCGGGGTCGTGAACATGGGTGCTTCAGAGGAAATTGTGGCCGGCCCAGCCAGGATGAGATCGCAGGGTCCGCTATCCGCGCCCAGGTCGCGCGCGTCCTCCGCGACCTTGACGACCCGGAGCCGCCGCTCGACCTCGACGCCGTCATCGCGCAACTGAAGCTCGACTTCAAATACTACAGCAACACCGACCTCTCGCTGTTCGACGAGATCGCCCACCGGGTCAAGGTCGTGGGCAAACTGGTGATCCGGGAGCCGGGGCGCATCCTCGACGTCATCCGCAAGGCCAAACTGAACGCCCTTTGGCTTCCGGACGGCCGCCGTATCCTGATGGACGAAGACGTTCCGACGCCGAAGCAGCGGCACATCAGCGCGCACGAGATAGTGCACAGCATCACTCCGTGGCACCAGACGTTCCTGCTGGGCGACAATGAACTAACGCTGGGTCCGCAATGCCAGGCGATCATCGAAGCGGAGGCGAACTACGGCGCCGGTCAACTGCTGTTCCTTCAGGGACGCTTCGCCGGTGACGCCCGGGTGTAGCGCGACAATCTGGATGGGGTGCGCCAGGCC
>PLTD01000163.1 GCA_003165335.1 Rhodospirillales bacterium
GCAGCGGTTTTGTAAACCGAAGGTCGGGGGTTCAATCCCCTCAACCGGCACCAAACTTTCAAATGCTCAGGTGAAACAGGCGACGACTCGCGATCTGATTTGCCATAGGCCCTGAGTGGGCTCGCGCCGTTGGCTGCCAACAATGCGCCAGGCGCTTCGTAGGAAGATGAAAATCGGGGCGTTACCGCCAAGCCGCATTTCACCAGTAATCGCGCCTTCGTAGGCGCCAAATCACAAGTTAGGGATACCACATGCATGTCAGGCTGCTTGCTCTTGCCGGGTCCGTTGGTGCTCTGAGTCCGGAATGCGCTGCCTGGGCAGACAGCCCGTGGTATGTATCAGGCAGCGTCGGCGGCTATTTTCGTGAGGCCGATAGCACCTCGACATCGTTCTTCAAAGTCGCAAATCCTTCCGTCACCGCGCCAGGGAGCGTGCCGCGGTCCTTCGACCCTGGCGTAGTTGGCAACGTCGCAGTAGGCTACGATCTGCTCCCCAATGTTCGTGTTGAAGCAGAATTCGGATACGCTGACTATACCGGAAGCGCACTAAATCCGGTAACCTATAATCCTAATTTTCCGCGCCTTAACGGCAGCGCCTAGGTGCGTCAATCCGGCGACGAATGGTCACGATTTACGGGCACGATTAATGCCTTCTATGATTTTTCTCCTCTGGCTGGGCTAACCCACTATGTCGGAGCCGCCGACGATCGCAAAACAGCGGGAGTCTCCATTGGGTCAACGGAGAACTCATTTACTTCGAAAGGTGGATCTTCAACCGAGGGGCTTGCGCTGCTAGAAGCCGGCGCGAGCGTCCCACTTACCGACGCTCTGTCTGTCACCGCCTCCTACCGATATGTCCATTTCTTTGCCGCCGGTGAGGATATTGCTCATATCCTAAAGTTGGGAGTCCGGTATTCGTTCTAGGGTACATTCCCGACACGAATCTGCCACCGAACTAAGCGTTACGGCCTATAAACCTAAGGTATTCGGCGGGACGACCCTTGCGCTAAACGTCCCACAAATCGGACAGCTTGGGATTGTCCGACATCAACCGGTACGGCTATGCCCGCTTTTGTAAACCGAAGGTCGGGGGTTCAATCCCCTCAACCGGCTCCAATTCTCAAACCGACGTCTGGATGCCGCAGAGTCCCAGTAGCCTAAATAACCCTGCTCGAAGGGCGCTATTTTCCGGGCAAGGGGAACGATGGGGAAGCAAGTACTTACCTGCCGGTGAAATGAAGACAGCCTGCATTTTTTAGGAGGCATAAACTCTCCGCCGAAGCTGTGGATAAGTTTGTGGGTAGCTACAATTACAGGCGCAGGAATCCGCAAGGAATCGAGGGTCGGGGCGCTTTGCCTAATTTTTGGGCGACAAACACAAGCCGTTGATATTAATATATAAAATATTTCCAATGCCTTTCGCTTTTTCCTAAGAATTCTAATTTCCATTATTTGCCGAGTCTGATTACCCGCATCAGATCACTGTGCACAACTCGAGTTGCCGGAGTATCTCTGTGCGTGTGAAAGACACCTCCTATGTCATTGGAGGAGCGCGTAATCCTTCCGCTAAACCTCCCTTGATGTTGTGTGGCAGTAGATATTTTTCATACATAGGCGACTGGCTCGATCTGATGTTTTGACTGTACAAATTTTTGTGCATTTCATGGCATCTGGCACTCTCGAAGACCGACAGCTATAGAAATATCCGGCGATTCAATTGCCGATCAAATTTTTTCAGGAAGTCTAAACTGAGAATGCAAAGCCGTTGGAGCGACAGCGAGGCGCGGTCCGTGATCGCGCATTATGCAGAACGCGATATCAGCGAAGATTTAGCACTGCGGGTTTATACATCGCGCCTGTTGGGCCAGGATCCCAAGCTGGTACTGCATGGCGGCGGCAACACCTCCGTCAAAACGCGCACTACCGATTTGTCAGGAGACGAAAGCGCCGTCCTTTGCGTGAAGGGCAGCGGTTGGGACATGGGCAATATTGAGCCCGAAGGCCTACCCGCGGTGCGAATGGCGCCCCTACTGCGTCTTCGCAACCGCTCGATTCTGTCGGATGAAGAAATGGTTCGGCACCAACGAGCCTATCTGCTGGACCCCGGGGCGCCCAATCCTTCAGTCGAAACGCTGCTTCATGCGTTTCTCCCGCACAAATTCATCGATCACACGCATTCGACCGCAGTACTGAGCCTGGCCGACCAGCCCGACGCGGCCACCATCTGCGCCGAGGTTTTTGGACGACGAATGGGCCAGGTTCCCTACATCATGCCGGGCTTTGCCCTGGCAAAGATGGCCGCTGACGTCTTCGATCAAGACCCGACAGTAGAGGGACTGATCCTGCTGAAGCATGGCATTTTCACCTTTGGTGAGACCGCGCGGCAGGCTTACGAGCGCATGATCGAAATGGTGTCGCTGGCCGAGGCCCGACTGAAATTTCAGCGTAGAGCCGTTTTCGTGCCGGCGGCGCTTCCTACTCAATCCGCCGCGCTGGCGGCGGTGTCACCGATCTTGCGCGGAGCTTGCAGCATTGCCGAAGGCGATGATTGGCGACGAATGATCCTCGACTTCAGAACGTCGCCTGAGATTCTGAATTATGTAAACGGCGCTGAGGTGGCGCGCTATGCCACCCAAGGCGTGGTGACCCCCGACCATACGATCCGCACAAAGAACTACCCGCTTATCGTGCCCCCTGCCTCACGGAGCGACCTGCAGGGGTTCCGAACAGCCGTGCGAGAGGCCGCGCAACGATATATGGCCGACTACCGTGATTATTTCACACGCAATAACGCCGGCCAAGTTCCAGCAAAGAAGCCCCTGGACCCGTTGCCGCGCGTAATCCTATTGCCGGGCGTGGGTCTGTTCGGGCTGGGGCGCAGCAAGATGGATGCGGCCAT
The DNA here is from genome assembly GCA_003165335.1 of Rhodospirillales bacterium. Lineage (GTDB taxonomy): Bacteria > Pseudomonadota > Alphaproteobacteria > BOG-932 > Roseiterribacteraceae > BOG-932. The sequence goes on from PLTD01000163.1 coordinate 2,899, forward strand.
CGCGGCAGACATCGCTGAGAATACTGTGGCAACGATCACCGATGCCGAAGCGATCGGCCGTTTCGAAGCGCTGCCTGTGGCTGATCTCTTCGATATGGAATATTGGTCTCTTGAGCAGGCCAAACTCGGTACGTCCAAAGAAAAACCTCTGGCTGGGCAAATCGTCGTCGTCACTGGCGGCGCGGGCGCCATCGGTGCGGCGACGGCGAGGCTCTTTAGGGACAGCGGCGCGGAGGTTGCCGTTCTGGATCTCGACCGGGAAGCCGCCGAGCAGACGGCCAAGAAAATCGGCGCCCTGGGCTTGGGCTGCGACGTAACTGATATCGCGTCGATTCAGGCGGCTTTCGCGCGGGTGGCCGAGATTTTCGGTGGTGTGGATATCCTGGTATCGAACGCAGGTGCGGCGTGGCAGGGCCGGATTGGCGCGGTCGACGAGGAGGTGCTGCGGCAAAGCTTCGAGCTCAATTTCTTCGCCCACCAGCGTGTCGCGCAGGCCGCGGTCGGCATCATGCTGGCCCAAGGAACCGGCGGCTGCCTGCTGTTCAACGTCTCGAAACAAGCGATCAACCCCGGCCCCGATTTCGGCCCCTACGGTCTGCCCAAGGCGGCGACGCTGTTCCTGGCCCGCCAATATGCGGTTGATTACGGCTCCGACGGCATCCGCTCCAACGCCGTCAATGCCGACCGCATCCGCAGCGGCGTGCTCACGCCCGAAATGATCGCCCAGCGCTCGGCCGCCCGGGGGCTTAGCGAAAAGGACTATATGGGCGGCAATCTGCTGGGCCGTGAGGTGACGGCCGAGGACGTCGCGCAGGCCTTCCTGCATCAGGCGCTGTCGCTGAAGACCACCGCCGGCGTCACCACTGTCGATGGCGGAAACATCGCCGCGGCGCTCAGGTAGCATGCGCGTTGTCCGGCTTACCCGCGCCGAACTCCCGGTCGATACGGCCGAACTGGCGCGCTTCCTGGTCGGCAAGGTCGTCGTGAGAGACCTGCCCGATGACCGAATCAGCGGACGCATCGTGGAAACAGAAGCCTATCTGCCCAGGGATGCGGCCTGTCACGCGTATCGCGGAGAGACGCCGCGCAACCGCTCCTTATTCCTCGAGTTTGGCCACGCCTATGTTTACGTCTCCTACGGCATACACCGAATGCTGAATGTCGCGGGCGGGGCTCGAGGCATAGGCGCGGGGATATTGATCAGGGCGGTAGAACCGCTTCAGGGTATCGAACTGATGCAGGCTCGGCGTGGCCTCGAGCGAGTGACAGACCTGGCGCGCGGCCCTGGAAAGCTGGCCCAGGCGATGGAAATTACTCTGGGGCTGGATGGTCTCGACCTGACCAGGGAAGGCCCGTTATGGTTGGGTAGGATTGACCGGCCAACGGGCAGCATCGGCGTCAGCGTTCGGATCGGCATCACCAAGGAAACCGATCTACCACTGCGCTTTTTTGAACGCGGCAGCCCCTACGTCAGCGGCCCGAAGCGGCTGAGCGTCTAG
>PLTD01000215.1 GCA_003165335.1 Rhodospirillales bacterium
GCCTTGTCCGGCAAGAAGCGGTCGGTGATGTAACGATTCGACAATTCGGCCGCAGCCACAATGGCCGGATCGGTAATTTCCACGCCGTGATGCAGTTCATATTTTTCCTGCAAGCCGCGCAGAATGGCGATGGTCGCCTCTACGCTCGGTTCGTCCACCAGCACTTTCTGGAAGCGGCGCTCCAGCGCGGCATCTTTCTCGATATATTTGCGGTATTCATCCAGCGTGGTCGCACCGACGCAATGCAACTCACCGCGCGCCAATGCCGGCTTGAGCATGTTCGACGCATCCATCGCGCCGTCCGCTTTTCCCGCACCGACCAGCGTATGCAACTCATCGATGAAAATAATGACTTCTCCGGCGGCCGCTTGGATCTCCTGCAAGACACCCTTCAGTCTTTCTTCGAACTCACCACGGAACTTTGCACCCGCGATCAACGCACCCAGATCGAGAGAAAGCACCCTCTTATCCTTCAGTCCCTCGGGCACATCGCCGTTTATGACCCGTTGCGCCAAGCCCTCTACGATGGCCGTTTTGCCGACGCCAGGCTCCCCGATCAGAACCGGATTGTTTTTGGTACGACGCGACAGCACCTGAATTGTGCGGCGGATTTCTTCATCGCGCCCAATCACCGGATCAAGCTTGCCGTTCCGGGCGGCTTCGGTCAGGTCACGCGTGTATTTCTTCAGCGCCTCAAACCCTTCTTCGGCGTTGGCCGTGTCCGCAGTGCGGCCCTTGCGCACCTGCTCAATTGTCTGATTAAGCGATTGCGCGTTTACCCCTGCAGCGGCCATAGCACGCGCAGCCGTCGTGCCGGAGGCGAGAGCCAAAGCAACAAGGAGACGTTCAGCGGTTACATATTTATCGCCCGCCTTGTCGGCAATCTGCTGTGCGCTGTCGAATACGCGCGCCGCTTCGGGACTTAGTTGCGGTTGACCTGCGCCAGAACCTTCCACTCGCGGCAGCTTAGCGAGTTCCGCTTCAACGGTTGCTAGCGCTTGCTCAGGATTGCCGCCGGCAGCACGGATCAGATTCGCAGCAAGACCCTGCTTATCCTCAAGAAGTATCTTGAGGAGATGCTCGGGTGTCAGCCTCTGATGGTTACTCCGCAAGGCGAGGGCATAGGCGGATTGAACGAATCCCCGTGCACGTTCTGTATAAGTCTCGAAGTCCATTCAGGCACTCCTATAGTAAGTGACGAGGCCCTCCCTGCGAGGCGCCCCACAGCAAGCCGCCCTCTTCGAGGCGCGGCAATGACTTAGCGCAATAAAAGTTGATTATTATTTAGGCAGCTGTCGGCGTCATCCAAGACCCGTCGCTGCAAAGAATCGACGAGCGGCCAAAATCGCCGCCCGTCGCTGAATATATCAGGGGCTGGAAGCCTTAACCGTCTGCAGGCTTCGGAGCCTCAAGTTTGGGCCGGCGCGGACGACCACGGCGGGCGGGCGCCGCCGATGCCTCGGGAGCAACGACTTGAGCTGATACTTCCGGTGTTATCGGCTGAGGAAACTCTATCTGCACGGGGGCGGACGCGGTTACCGGCACCGTGTCGCCGTTCGTCTGCCCCGAATTGCCCTCGTGATTGACACGACCACCTTGCCGATCGTCATAGGTTCGCGCACGAGGACGTTCATCCGTGTGTGCCCGTGGTTCTGCTTCCCGCCGTTCCCCGCTTTCCGACGGTTGGCGATACTGGCTGTCCCGATCCGATCGATACTCACCTTCGGTCTGACGGCGAGTGCCTCCATTTTCGGATTGCTGACGATAGCCACCATCCGATTGGTTACGATCTTGGCTACGATCCGACTGATTGCGGTCCCCTTGGCCACGATATTGCGTTTCGGGTTGCGGACGATAAGCCTGGTCCTGCTGAGGCCGGCCCTCTTGCTGCTGTCGACCTTCCTGCTGACGTCCCTCCTGGCGATAGGAATCACCGCGCGGAGACTGGCCTTCTGCTTGCTCCTCGCCGGAGAATTCCTCTCCGCCCTCGCTTGCGCCCTCTTCACTACCCTGCGCGCCGCGGAAGTCCTGGCCGTTATAGCCCTCAGGCCTATATCGCCGGTTTGGGTCGTTGCCGTTCTGTTGCTGCTGCTGCTCCTGAGCGGCTGCAATTATGCGATAGTAATGTTCGGCATGCTGTAGATAGCTCTCAGCAATGATCCGGTCACCAGAGGACGAAGCATCCCGGGCGAGTTGCAGATATTTCTCGTGAACCTGGAAAGCGCTGCCGCGAATCCGAACATCTGGGCCATTGGAGTCGAATGTCTGCATGCGCAAGGGCATGTTCGGGCGACGACCGCCATTGTTGTTATTGTTGTTGTTATTGTTGTTATTGTTGTTATTTCGCCCGCGCGACCGTTTGGGGTTGGGACCCTGTCTCATCCTGCATTTCTCTTGAGTTTGCCGGTTTCGGCGATCCGATAATCGAAACACCGTTGCAGCTTATCTTTAAGCCGCACACTAACCGGGCCGTGTCCAAGTTACGGAAATTTTCCGAACATAAGTAGCCCGATCACCGGAAATTTCGATGAACGCCGTAAGTGCTACATTAGTGGCTCACCGATAGATTACAACGAAATTCCTCAATTTGTGAAATACCGAGGCTATCTGCGCGCATCGGTCACATGCGATCGGATATTTTGAAGCTCAATGCACGTTCGACTCCACCAAGATCCGATCGACGACCGACCAGATTCAACCCGCTGGCAACCCCGATCGCGCAAACCGAGTCGGCCTGGCCGATGCCGACTTCAAGAACAGCCAGTCCATCTGGAGCTAGCAGCCTGGGGATTGCTGGTATTAGTGCACGATAGGCGTCAAGACCATCTACCCCACCGTCCAATGCAAGGACAGGGTCATGTTCCCGCACTTCCGGCGGCAACCCAAGCAGGTCGCCGCTAGCAATGTAAGGCGGATTGGATAGTATAAGATCGTATAATCCCGATAGACTTTCAGCCCAATTTCCGACAGCGAACGAAGCACGCGCCGAGAACTTATGACTTTCCGCGTTAGTCTGAGCAACGCCAATCGCTCCAGGGGACTGATCCACTCCTAAGCCCACTGCGTTTGGATATTCAGCTAATAGCGCCAAAAGGATCGCGCCGGTTCCGGTGCCCAGATCAAGTATCCTCAGTGGGCGAGTGCGCTCCGGGATTGCGGTGACCACAGCTTCGATCAATGATTCCGTATCGGCTCGCGGATCCAATGTATCGGGTGAGACCGCGAGTTCAAGCGTCCAAAAATGTCGCCGTCCGACAATTCTCGAGACCGGCTCATGCCTCGCCCTGCGGCCCAGATCCAATTCGAGCAGAACTCGCTCGGCAACGTTGAGAGGCTGATCGTCTTTAAGGTAGAGCGTGTCCCAACTGATGCCGAGGGCATGCTGAACAATCAATCGGGCATCAAGAACCGGCGTGTCCAAGCCTGCGGCCTTCATTAAGGCCACAGCCTCCTTAAGTGCCCCTCTGCGGGTTGTTGCTGCCAGCTTGACGCCCGCAGTCATGAAAGCTCCGCAAGTCGCTCAGCCTGATCCTGAGTTATCAGCGCATCCAGTATTTCATCCAATGCTTCGCCCGACATGACCTTATCGATTTTGTAGAGCGTAAGGTTGATACGATGATCGGTGACCCGACCTTGGGGAAAATTGTATGTGCGTATACGCTCCGATCTATCTCCGGTGCCGACCTGACCCTTTCGAGTGGCTGCGCGTTCCTCGTGCAGCTTTGAGCGCTCGGCTTCAAAAAGCCTGGCGCGCAGAATCTTCAAAGCCTTAGCTTTGTTCTTATGCTGCGATTTTTCATCCTGCTGACTGACGACCGTCCCTGTTGGGATATGCGTGATCCGCACTGCAGAGTCGGTTGTATTGACCGACTGCCCGCCCGGACCGGATGAGCGAAAAACATCGATCCGCAGATCCTTATCCTGAATGTCGATATCCACCTCTTCGGCCTCAGGAAGCACGGCTACCGTGACGGTCGATGTATGAATCCGGCCCTGAGTTTCAGTCTTCGGAACGCGCTGGACACGGTGAACGCCGGACTCGAACTTTAGTCGAGCAAATACGCCGCGCCCATTGACCTCGGCGACAGCCTCACGAAAGCCGCCGATATCAGAGTGGGCAATCTCCAGAACTTCGAATTTCCAACCGTGCGTCTGCGCATAGCGCTGGTACATCTGGAATAATTCGCTAGCGAACAATGCCGCTTCATCGCCCCCAGTTCCGGGACGCACTTCCAATATAGCGCTGCGCTCATCTGCGGCATCCTTGGGAAGAAGCTGAATGAGTATGTCTCGCTCAAGTGCCGGCAGCCGGACTTTCAGTGCAGCAAATTCCTCCTCCGCCATCGAACGCATTTCTGAATCGGTCGATGGATCGGCGATGATTTCGGCCAGATCTCCCGCCTCTGATTGGCGCAGGCGGAGTTCCTCAATCGCCTCCGCAACCGGTGTCAGTTCTGCGAATTCTCGTGAAAATCGCTGATATTTCTCTGGGTCGTCCACCATCCCGGACAGAGTGTCCCGCAGTTCGAGATAGCGGGTTGCGACACGCTCAAGATTTTGCTGATAACTCACCGATACCTCAGAAATTGTCTTTGCGGAGACGAATTTCCGCAAACACCTGGACCGGGTCGGCCCCCGCCAAACCGACTGCCTCTGCGACAGCAGGTTCGTCCGCTCTCAAAAATGGATTAGTCGCATTTTCGATACCTATGTTTGAAGGTATGGTCGGCAACTCTGCGGCCCGCAAGCGATCAACCTCTGCCGCACGCTCGATCAGAGCAGGGTTGTGCGGATCCACAGTCAACGCGAAACGGGCATTTGTCTGAGTATATTCATGACCACAATAGACTCTGGTGACGGAAGGTAGAGACTTCAGCCGTCCCAAGGATTTCCACATTTGATCAGCGGTTCCCTCAAACATTCGTCCGCACCCCATTGCGAATAATGTATCTCCTGAGAAAACCGCCGATCCGGCTTCGGTCCAGAAAGCTATATGTCCACGCGTGTGCCCCGGAACCTCGATCACCCTGAATGACAAGGAGCCAAAGGCAACCTCATCGCCTTCGGCCACCATCATATCCATACCGGGAATTCGCGCGGTCTCCGATTTGGGGCCGATCAATACTGCGTCGGGATACTGCGCCTTCAAAGCCGCATTGCCGCCGACATGATCAGGATGATGGTGGGTGTTGAATATGTGTGTGAGGCTGAGCTCCTGCCGTGCTAGCTCCGCCAACGCGGGAGTACTGTCGCCAGCATCGACAATGCCAACTGAATTACTGCCAGGTTCACGCAGCAAATAGATGTAATTGTCCTTGAACGCTGGAATAAGCTCGACACTCAGTCGTTCGACAGTTGGAGCGGGCATTGCTTTACTCACTTCTTGGGACCGCAATATCTCCGGCAGGCCGCTCGTCTACGCCCAGTGCGTCTGCAAGCCGGCGTTTTGCTTGGCCCGGCCGGAGGGGTTGCTGCTGAGTCGCGGCCGGTGCCCAGCCCGAGATATATAATACCTCAAAACTCGCCCGAACACGCCCTGTGCCCATGCCGTGACGTTTTTGATAAAGCCGAACGGCCTCAGCCAACACAGCGCGCCGCAACGGGCCAGCCCTTCTCAGACGAACAGCATTGCTCTCTCCCATAGCACCGAGATCGCGCATCAGTGCCCAGGCATCGGCGTAGGAAACGGTTAACGGGTCGCGATCAGCAACGGGAAGCGCAAATCCAGCGCGCTGCAGCAGGCCCGCAGCGTCGCGCAAATCAGCCATCGGCGACACTCTGGCCGAAACTCCGCCGCTGACGACCAATTCAGCCTCCATCAGCACCTCCCGCAATTCCCACAATGTCTCGCCGCCAAACATTGCCGCCAGGAAAAGCCCATCAGGGCGAAGTGCGCGGCGAATCTGCACCAACGCACCGGGCAAATCGTTCACCCAATGCAGCGCAAGGGAACTGACCACAAGGTCAAGAGACCCAGACGCGAAAGGAAGCGCCTCTTCGTCCGCAGCAATCGCCGGAACCGCCAATCTGCCCGAAAGGCGCGGTGACGGGTCCATAGCATAGAGTCGATCGACCCGACCGGTGGCCGTCACCGCGCCAATCATCTGACCGCCGCGGCTTCCAAGATCGAGGCCGACACCAAATTTCCGTTTCACGTCGACCAACCTGTCGGCTAGGCGCTGGGCAATTTCATCGAACAAAAAGCCGCTTTCGTCGCCAGACAGCACAGCGCGCTCCCGCCGTAGGCGGACTAAGGTGCGATCGAAAACGAGTAAAGGGTCTGAGCTAGTCATCGAACGCAGCTTATAGGCGAGTGCAGAGACGGAGGCTATGTCGCTCAAGTTGCAGCCGCTTAGGCTAGGCTAAGTGCGCCGTCTTCGCCCAAACCGATGGAAGAGTCGGCGATCGACGAAGTGCCGACCGGTCGCCGGACGATCCGATGTTCGGCAGGCATCTCGACCCAGAAGGTACTCCCCACCCCCGCCTCACTCGAGAACCCGAGCGTTCCACCCATTGCCTCGACGATCCTGCGCGACAATGCAAGCCCGATTCCGGTACCGCTTACGGAAGAATGCTCGGCCCCCAGACGATGGAAAGGTTGGAACAATTCGCTTTTACGTTCAGCTGGAATGCCTACCCCGGTATCGGACACCACAAATCGGATCGAACTCCCCTCCGTATCCGCCCTCAGGGTCACTTGGCCACCTGGATGATTGTACTTAATGGCGTTCGACAGAAGATTGATCAGGACCTGGCGCAATCGCAACTCGTCTGCGCGTGCATCTTCTAGGGACCGTGGAATATTGAGTTCAAATTTTACGCCTGCCTTTAGCGCGAGCGGGACCATAAGATTGTGCACGTAGGTGAGAGTAGCCTCTACCGAGACCGGTGTGATCGAAAGGTTGAGCCGACCCGCCTCGATACCGGCAAGATCGAGCAATTGGGTCACGAGCACCAGAAGATGATTTCCCCCCTCAAGAATATGATCCACATATTCGTGCTGCTTCTCGGTCAGATGATCGGCGCCCTTCATCTTCAGGAGTTCGGCAAAACCGACCACCGCGTTAAGCGGCGTGCGCAATTCATGGCTCATGCCCGAGAGAAAGTCTGACTTCGCGCGGCTTGCCTGGATCAGATCGGCTTCGATCTGACGGCGCGCCGTCACATCACGGATGGCAGATGAAACCATCGGCCCATCCTCCGTCTGCAGCGGGCTGTAGCTAACTTCGATCGGAAAGTTGCTTCCGTCCTTACGATACCCGTAGGATTCCCCGCTAATAGCCGCGGGCATCAATTTTGCGGCAAACTGCCCTATTAGTTCAGATCTTGGATATCCGAAGAGATGTTCGGTAGCCGCGTTAACTAGCAAGACCCGTCCTGTCGCATCGACGATCACCATCGCGTCGGGTGCCGCTTCCAAAAGGCCACGGAACTTTGCTTCGCTCTGCCGCAGCGTTTCGTTCAGCTGGCGAATGACGATGGTCGTGTACCTCACCGCGCCTGCGACCAAAATCACGGCGCCGGATCCAATGACGAACATCGTCGAGAAATAGAAATTCTCGTAGGAGAGCGTGTGTGGCAGGAAGAACGCCCACGCCAAAGCGAGCGATACCAGCACAGAAGCAATTCCAACGCGGCCGCCGCAAACCAGCGTGATCAAAACCACTGCTGGAAAAAACGACAGAAACGGGAAAGAGCCGTTTGCAATCGGTATTTCCCACCGCACAGCCGTAGCCAAAGCCACGATCGTGACCGCGATCCAATACCGCATCGGAGAACCCGGCTTAAATTGCGGCAGCTCGAATTTCATTTTGCTGAAGTCAAACATCTCCTCAGCTCCGGCTCCGTTTTCCGACAATGATATTTTATACGAGCCCCATAACCATCCTAAGTTCATCGGAGGTCAAGAGCCGGTATTTCCCCACACCGAGATCGTTCGGCAAATCCAAGGTGCCGACTCGGTCCCGATGAAGGGCGACAACATGATTCCCAGTCGCCTCAAACATGCGCCGCACCTGATGATAGCGGCCTTCGGTGATGGTAAGCCAGGATTGCCTCGGTTCAATGACTTGAAGTTCTGCTGGAAGTAGCGGTTTGGATTCACCCTCGATCAACATATTCCCGCTGGCAAATATTGCGCCCTCATCGCCTCGCATCGGTTGCTCAAGCGTGACGAGATAGCGCTTAGAAATATTGGCTTTGGGCGAGATGATGCGGTGTAGCAGGCTGCCGTCATCAGTCAGTAGAAGCAGGCCGGACGTTTCTTTGTCCAGCCTTCCCACGGTGGATATAGCCGGGTTGCGCCTCCCCCAACGCGGAGGAAGCAATGTGTAGACGCTGCGGCCCGGTTCCCGGTGCGAGCAAACAACGCCCAGCGGCTTGTGCATTATCAAGCTGAGTGGCGGTGGCGGATCGAGAGGAACACCATCGATTGATATGCGATCCGATAGCTTTGCGGCTAACGGCAAGTGCATGTCAGCCTTCAGCAATATCTGGCCGTCCAACAGCACCAGTCCCGCAGCGACGAGCGCCTGAACCTCGCGTCGCGAGCCGTATCCAAGGTTAGCCAGCAATCGATCAAGCCGGCCTGTAGGTGTTTTGCCGGTGACCATGCTCAGCGAATTGCCTTGTAGATTTTATAACCTGCTGCCTGATCGATAAGACGTATGGCAGAGAATGAAGATGCGAGCGGCTTTTCATAAGGCAGGTGGCGATTTGCCACCAGCCAACAAACGCCTCCAGGCTTCAATGAAGTCGAGGCACTGCGGACAAAGGCTTCACCTAACGAACGGTCCTCGGACCCTCCGTCATGAAACGGCGGATTCATCACAACAAAATCGAGGTTGCGCGTTTCGGGTACATCCCAGCGCAGGTCGCGCCAAGCAAAGACCGCGCGCGGGTCTACCACGTTCAACTTCGCGGCACCGATTGCCCGCCGATCAATATCAACGAGACAAAGTCGAGTCACCGCTTGGCTTTGCAATATGGCCCGCGACAACAACCCGGCGCCGCAGCCAAAATCCGCTCCATCGCCCGAAAGCTGCGGCAAATGCCCGATCAGTCCGAGAGTACCGGGATCCGGCCGATCCCAACTGAATATCCCGGGCTGGCTCCAAAGACCGAGAGCTGGTGGAACTTGAATGCCACCGACGAGAATTAGTTCTTCAATTCCCGTTACATAAATTGGGCGGGTGGAGCGGCAAATTCGTTGATGCCGTTTCGACTCCTCCTGGACCGTACAACCAAACCCCACAAGTTCCTTTGCTATCCTCGCCCCGCCTCGTTCTTTATGCGCGAGAACCGTAAGCCGCCCTCCGACGGTAAGTGCTCGCATAGCCTGCGCCAACGCATAGCGTCGCTCTTGCACACCCGGTGGAGCGACCATGACCATGTCGCTTAAAGTTCCGCCCGCACAATCTTCCAGCCGCTGCGATCCGGGTATCAGAGGCGAAAACTGAATTGCGTCTGGGTCGACTGCGACCAGTTCCGCGGATGGCTGACCATAGACACCGTTAGCGATTGCTCGTCTCCCAATATCTCAAATGAGGCATAATGCCATCGGCTCTTAGTGAAAGCTTAATCCTGCGCCGTCCTAGTTGCCGAAAAGCGAACTTGCCAACAGCAGTGATGCAAGAGGTTTGAATATGAGAATCCCCCCCCTGCTGCAACGTGTCATAGTTGCCAATTTGAAGATGCTGGATTATTCCGCAAGCAAGTCCCGCGCGCACAATGACGGGTACTGGTGAACTTAGGGTCAGGAATCTTCAATCATGAATCATAGCCGGTTTAACTCTGCCGCCCTCGCAGCAATAGCGGTCTCGGTTGCACCTGCATGTCACGCAGCGACGGTTGGGTCGGAATCACATTTGGATACAGGACAGACGGCCTGGGTGCTGACCGCGTCGGCCCTGGTGCTATTTATGACTTTGCCGGGCTTGGCGCTTTTCTATGGCGGCCTGGTACGGGCGCGGAACCTGCTGTCGGTACTGATGCATAGCTTTGCAATATGTTGCGTAGTCTCGCTCATCTGGGCAATTTGCGGCTATAGTTTAGCGTTCGATGGCGATGCCCCTTATGTGGGCGGCCTGGGCAAAGCCTTCCTCGAACATTTGGCTTCGATTAAGCCGGGTACCGGCCTACCTGAGAATGTCTTCGCGTTGTTCCAGATGACGTTCGCGATCATCACGCCCACTCTTATCATTGGAGCTTTCCCCGAGCGCGTGAAATTCTCATTTGTCGTCCTGTTCAGTTCAATCTGGCTGATGTTGGTTTACCTTCCTATCGCACATTGGGTTTGGGGCGGTGGCTGGCTCGCACAGCAGGGGGTCATGGACTTTGCCGGTGGTATCGTAGTGCATACAACGGCAGGCGTTTCCGCTCTGGTGGCTGCATTACTTGTCGGTGCGAGACACGGCTTTCCGCATTCGCTGACCCCGCCCCATAATCCTGGCATCACCATGGCCGGCGCGGGCATGCTTTGGGTGGGCTGGTTCGGTTTTAACGGGGGCAGCGCGTTGACGGCTGATGGGGCAGCAGGTTCGGCAATTCTCAGCACGCACTTAGCCGCAGCCGCCGCCGCCCTAACCTGGATTGCGATCGAGCGCATTCGCATCGGCAAAGCAACCTCGGTCGGTATAGTCACGGGAGCCGTAGCAGGGTTGGCGACGATCACGCCGGCCTCCGGCTATGTCGGACCTGCAGGCGCGATGGCGATCGGCGTGGCTGGAGGTTTAGTTTGCTTCTTTGCCACTCTGCTTATCAAACATCGACTTCGGGTGGACGACTCCTTGGATGTATTTGCCGTTCATGGGGTTGGGGGGATGCTCGGGTCCTTACTGTTAGCGGGCTTTGCCCTGCCAGCTCTCGGAGGCGTGGGTCTTGCCGACGGGATGACCTTCTCTTCGCAGCTGATGGTTCAGGCTGAAGCGGTCGGCATAACTGGATTATGGTCGGGCGTCGCCACGTTCGTAATTGTAAAGCTTCTTCGACAGTTTACAGGTCTACGAGTGACGCGCGAGGAAGAATATGACGGGCTAGATCTGTCGGTTCACGGGGAGCGCGCTTACGATTTCACGTGACTTTAGCCCTGTGTACGGCTTGATTCTTTCTTTCGGACAATCGCCGTCGAATCTTCATGGCCTTGGGCCACCCAGGCCCGCCGTCTCGCACAATTGGCGCTCTATCTCACCCTGCCACCACGCTGCATCGGGTGCGGTGAAGGGGGCGATGTCACCGGACTTGCCTGCGCAATTTGCTGGTCCAAACTGAACTTCATTGTCCCGCCCCAATGTCAAAGTTACGGCGTACATTTTGATTTTGCAGTTGAGGGGTTTCATCGTTGCGCCGCCTGCTTTGGTTGCCCGATGGCATTTGATCGCGCCGAGGCCGCAGTGATCTATGATGACGGTAGTCGTGGACTGATATTGGGCTTTAAGCATGGCACCCGCCTGGCTCGCACGCGCTGGCGCTGAATTGTTGGAGGATGCCGACTTCATCGTTCCGGTACCCTTGCACCTGTGCCGGCGGCTCAAGCGGCGCTACAATCAAAGCAGCACTGATGGCCGAACAAGCCGGCCTTAGATCCCAAGTGGCGCACCCACCTGACTTGCTGGAGCGCTCTTGCGCCACTCCGAGCCAAAGTGAATTGGGACCCGCCGCCAGGTCCCGCAATGTAGCCGGCGCGTTCCGCATCGACTCGCGTCACGCTCACAGAGTTAAAGTTGCACGCATCATACTCATCGATGATGTTCTGACCACCGGAGCTACAGTGGAAGCTTGCACCAAAGTGCTGAGGCGCGGCGGCGCAGCCCGGATCGACGTACTGACATTGGCGCGAGTCGTAATCTCGGGCTAGACCAATGCGTTTCATATCCTCATATTCACACGATGCCGAAAATCGAAATCTATACCCAGCCTTTCTGCGGATACTGCTACAGGGCGAAAAAACTTCTGGACGACAAGGGTGTCGCATATGAAGAGATCGACGTTATGGAGCAGCCAGCGCGGCGAGATGAAATGGTTCAGCGTGCCGATGGCCGTACGAGTACACCGCAAATATTCATCGATGGCGAAGGTATCGGCGGGTCCGACGATATGGCGGCGCTGAACCGCAGAGGCGAGCTCGACGTCTTGTTGGGTCTGTCCTCAACGACATGATCCTGCGAATCGCCTGCGTTCAACTGAACGCCAAACCCGACTTATCCGCCAATCTCGATGCGGCGGAGCATTGGATACGGGCGGCGCACGCAGATGGTGCGAGTTTCATAGCGACCCCCGAAAATACAAGCGGTATGTATGATAGCCGCGCGGCGCTTATGAGTGCGGCTCTGCCCGAAGCAGAACATCCCGCAATCGGACGTTTCAGTATGCTCGCGCGGGTCACCGGCGCTTGGCTGCTGGTTGGATCGATATCGATCCTGCTTGAGAACGGAAAGCTGGCCAATCGCAGCCTGCTGTTCGATCCGACGGGTGAAATCGTCGCGCGCTATGACAAAATTCACATGTTCGATGCTGACCCGCTGGATGGGCAGGCCTATCGCGAGAGCGCAACATTTCAGCCCGGTGACAAAGCCGTGGTTGCTGAAACACCATTCGGTCGGGTTGGTCTCAGCATCTGCTACGATGTCCGCTTCGCGTCACTTTATGCAGCGTTGGCTCGTGCTGGCGCAGCGGTGATCACTGTACCTGCTGCGTTCACTGTGCCCACCGGCAAGGCCCACTGGCAGGTGCTGCTGCGTGCCCGAGCGATCGAAACCGGTGCGTTCATAGTTGCTCCGGGACAGACCGGTGAGCATGCCGGAGGCAGAATGACCTTCGGACACTCGCTTATTATTTCACCTTGGGGTGAAGTGCTCGCCGATGGCGGTGACGCTGAAGGCTTTGTTGCCGCAGATTGCGATATGGAGCTCGTCACCAAAGCGAGACAGATGATCCGGTCGATCGACCACGTACGCCCGTTTGCACCCGCATGATTGCTTCGCCACTATCGAACCACTAAAATTTCATTTATTTTCTGAACAATGACAACGCAACAGACCGCTTCATGATCGTTTACGAACTGCGCTGCAGCGCCGGCCATGGCTTCGAGGCCTGGTTTCGCAATTCGCTGGCCTATGATCAGCAGCACGCGTCACACCAGATCAGCTGCCCGATCTGTGGCGATGCTGGGGTCTCAAAGGCGCCGATGGCACCCCGCATTGGACGCTCCGACCGCAACATTCGCGATGCCGAACGCGAATCTCGGGAAGGACAGGTTCGTCAAACTCAACCTTCTGCCGAGCAGTTCAATCCTGAGCAGCTACGCTTGGTTCTGTCCAAGATTGCCGAGTTGAACCAACATATCGCCAGTACGTGCGACTATGTCGGCAAGTCTTTCCCTGAGGAAGCACGCAAAATCCATTACGGCGAGACGGAACATCGCGAAATCTATGGCGAAGCTTCACCATCTGAGGCAGCTGAGTTGCGCGAAGAGGGCATAACGATCGCGACCGTTCCCTGGATTCGCCGCAACGACAGTTAGCCGCGACTGCGCGCTCCGACACATCGACAGGCAACAAGTGTCATATACAGGCGGCTCGTTGCTGTCTTTCTGCCGCCGGTCCGGAAGGACAACGCAGTCTCGCCGTTTATCCTGTGCCGCGGCGCTGATAGATCCTAGGCAGGGCGAGTCGCCGATGCGAAATAATTAACTCCGACATCATCATTCTGAAGATGAAATTCGTTTTTCAGGGGGTCGAACACAAGTCCGGTCAGGTCGATGATCTCGAAGCCGACCCGGCGCAGGTCCCGCGCCAATTCCGACGGCCGAACGAATCTCCGCCAGTTGTGCGTTCCCGGCTCTACCCAGCGCAGTAGATGCTCGGCAACACCGACACCCAGAACAAGGGACTTCAACGTCCGGTTAAGCGTCGACAAGATCAGTAATCCTCCAGGCGCAACAAGTCTCCCAAGCATTTCAAGAAAGACCGTCCTATCGGCAACGTGCTCGACAATTTCCAACGCCAAAACCACATCAAACGTTTCGCCGGCTGCAACCAACTCTTCGGCATCACCAACACGATAATCGACCTTGACCTGTCGCGCGGCCGCGTGAAGCCTGGCAGCTTCAATTGCGCCATTATCCGCATCAACGGCCGTGACCTTTGCCCCTAAGCGCGCCAGTGGCTCAGCCACCAGCCCACCGCCGCACCCGATATCGAGAATCTTCAGATTCGCGAACGGGGTAATGGAACTGCCTTCGCAATTGAACTGCATAGCCGCGCGGGCCCGAATATAGGACAAGCGAACGGGATTGAGCCTATGCAGGGGCCTGAACGGCCCGGAAGCATCCCACCATTCGGCCGATATTCGGCCGAATTTCTCTATTTCAGCAGCATCGACAGTTTTTGCAGCGGTCATACCTACTCTACCCTAAGCTTGCACGTCGCGATTAACGCGGAGTATGGATACGCCTCTCAGTCCAGGCAATGTTTAGCCTAAGGCTTAATTCCAATTATCGTTGAGCATCGTGGCCCGCATCGTCCAAAAATTCGGCGGCACGTCAGTTGCCGATATCGACCGTATCATTCGTGTCTCTCATAAAGTTAAGGCCGAACTTGACCGCGGCCACCAGGTCGCTGTCGTAGTTTCAGCGATGTCCGGCGCGACAAATAAGTTGATCGACCTATGCAGTTCGATCAGTCCCCTATTCGATTCGCGGGAATACGACACAGTCGTCGCAACCGGTGAGCAAGTGACGGCGGGCTTGACAGCCATGGCGCTGCAAAATCTCGGCATTAACGCCCGATCATGGCTTGGCTGGCAAATACCAATCCACACCGACGACGTTCACGCCAAAGCGCGGATCATGTCAATTGATACCGATGAGTTGGAACACCGCCTGGCAGCGGGAGAAGTTCCTGTAATTTCGGGCTTCCAGGGAATCTCGGATCGAGGCCGAATCACTACTCTGGGCCGCGGAGCCGGCGATCTGTCGGCTGTCGCAATGGCCGCAGCGCTCAAAGCCGACCGATGCGATATCTATACCGATGTGGACGGTGTTTACACGACTGACCCGCGCATAGTGTCTAAGGCGCGTAAGCTCACAAAGATAACCTACGAAGAGATGCTTGAACTGGCATCTCAGGGCGCCAAGGTGCTACAGACCCGCTCAGTTGAGCTGGCGATGAATCACCGGGTCAGAATCCAGGTGCTTTCGAGTTTCTCAGATAAAGTGGGAAGCGACCTCCCGGGTACTCTGGTCGTCGATGAGGGTGAGATTGTGGAACAGGAAGTTGTAACGGGCATTGCCTACAGCCGCGATGAAGCGAAAGTCACTCTGCTGCAGGTCGCCGATAGCCCCGGTGTCGCCGCAGCCATTTTCGGACCGCTGACCGATGCAGCAATCAATGTCGATATGATCGTTCAGAATGTCGCCCCCGACGGCAAGTCTACCGATATGACTTTCACTGTCTCGAAGGCCGATTTGAACCGCGCCGTCTCGGTTCTAGAAGGCGCGCGGGACCAATTAAGCTATAATCGGATAATCGCCGACTCGAATGTGGTGAAGCTCTCCGTTATTGGTGTCGGAATGCGCAGCCACGCTGGAGTGGCCCAGCGGATGTTTAAGGCGCTCGCCGAGAAGGGAATCAATATCCAGGTGATCTCCACATCGGAAATCAAAGTCAGTGTCCTGATCGCTGAAGACTATACCGAACTGGCGTTGCGCGCTTTGCACACTGTCTACGGCCTCGACGCCCCATGAGCCAACTTGCGCGCGACCCGGTCGTAGCCGAACTGGACCCGATCCGGGCTGCCGCAGCGAGAGCCGAGCTGCAGCGATTGTGGGCCCGCGGTTGTGAGTTTCTTGGTACGCAAGTCGCCATTTTAGGCGGCGGCATGACTTGGGTCAGCGAGCGCAACTTGGTTGCCGCGATTTCGAATGCTGGCGGGTTTGGCGTTGTCGCATGCGGTTCAATGGATCCCGATCGCTTGGCTGTTGAGATCGAGGCGACTTTTGCTCTGACCGATAAGCCATTCGGCGTCAATCTGATCACAATGCACCCCGCGCTCGACACGTTGATCGATGTTTGCACCAAGCTGAAAGTCGGACATGTTGTTCTGGCGGGCGGTCTTCCTCCATCCTCCGCGGTACGCCGAATAAAGGATGGCGGGGCCAAAGCTATATGTTTCGCCCCAGCTCTCGTATTGGCTAAAAAGCTGATCCGCATCGGTGCAGACGCCCTCGTCATTGAGGGCATGGAGGCCGGCGGTCACACTGGTCCCGTCACTACCTCGGTATTGGCACAGGAGATATTGCCCGTCGTAAGCGAGATCCCAGTATTCGTCGCCGGTGGAATCGCGCGCGGCGAAGCGATCGTGTCATATCTGGAGATGGGAGCTTCCGGAGTGCAGCTCGGAACGCGCTTTGTATGTGCGACAGAATCGATAGCACACGCAAATTTCAAAAAGGCATTCATCCGCGCCGAGGCGCGTGACGCAACTCTATCCGTACAGATTGATCCGCGCTTTCCCGTTATACCTGTGCGCGCGATAGGCAATGCGGGCACCCGACGCTTTGCCGATATTCAGCGCGAAGTCATTGCCAAGGTCGATCAAGGCCTGCTGGATGCCAAAGCTGCACAGCTTGAGATCGAACATTATTGGGCCGGTGCACTCCGCCGGGCAGTCATCGATGGCGATGTCGAGAACGGCTCGCTGATGGCGGGACAGAGTGTCGGGCTGGTTCGCTCTGAACAACCGGTAGCCGAAATCCTTGCTGAATTGATCTCGCAAGCCGAAACGGCGCTGGATCGTCGGCGCGAGGCGCGCAGGTGAGATTCCCCGATGCACATATCTGCCTCAGGCCGTGGCGGATATGAGCGGCGCTCCTGAAGATGGCGGAATTAATGGTCGGCAGGCTATGCGCCGCCGCGTGACCGACGCGCCGCCGGCTGGTGCCATCAGCGCGCGCCGCCTTCTGTCGCGACTGCGTGATCTGATGGCGGGGTCCGGCACAGCGCAGGAACGGCTCGATAAAATTGTGCGGCTGATCGCGACCGAGATGGTTGCCGAAGTCTGCTCCTGTTATCTGATGCGCGCCGGCGAAGTTCTCGAACTATTTGCTACTGTCGGCCTTAATCCCGAAGCCGTGCACCAGACTCGACTGCGCATTGGCGAAGGTATTGTCGGCGAGATTGCGGCCCACGCGCGGTCGCTCGCACTCTCTAATGCACCCAGCCACCCAAACTTCGCGTATCGACCGGAAACCGGCGAAGATCCCTATCAATCTCTCTGCGGCGTTCCGCTGATCCGCAGCGGACGTGTACGAGGCGTTCTGGTGATTCAGAACCGACAACGCCGCAATTATGTCGACGACGAGATCGAGACACTGGAAACCATCGCGATGGTGGTTGCTGAGCTTGTCGGCTCAGGTGAATTGGTCAATCCGCAGGAAATCACGACTGCATCCGATGCCGGCCTCCTGCCGCAACGCATCAAAGGCATGACTTTGAGCGGCGGCTTGGCGATGGGCCACGCGGTCCTTCATCAGCCACGCCTGACATTGCGCGAGATGGTGGCCGAAGACCCACAGATAGAACTAGACCGCCTTCGCGTGGCCGTCGCTACGATGCATAGCGCAATCGACGATCTGGTGGTGGTCAGCCAAGCGACAGGGTCGGGCGATTACATTGATATTCTTGAGAGTTATCGAATGTTCGCCCAGGATCGAGGCTGGCTGGGCCGGATCCGAGAGGCGATCTTGCAGGGCCTCTCGGCCGAAGCGGCCGTTGAGCGTGTTCAAAACGAAATGCGCGCACGACTGGGCCAGATGGCCGATCCATACTTCCGGGAACGGCAGCATGATTTCGACGACCTAACAAACCGGCTTTTAAACCATCTTGCCGGAAGAGCGTCGGGCCCTGAGTTGAATCTACCGGAAGATGCGATTCTGGTCGCGCGGTCGCTCGGGCCTGCGGAATTGCTGGATTATGGTGGTGGGCGGCTGCGCGGACTGATCCTTGAGGAAGGTTCGGCGACCAGCCATGTGGCAATCGTCGCCCGTGGGTTGGAAATTCCATTGATCACGCGATGTTCGAGGGCCTTGTCGCTAATAGAACCTCTCGACCCTTTGATAATCGACGGCGCAAACGGGCAAGTCTTTATTAGGCCCAGTGAAGATATCGTCGAAAGCTATAATCGATCGAGCCAACTGACCGCCGAACGGCGGAGACTTTATAGCGAGGTTCGCGACCTGCCGGCTGTTACCGAGGACGGCGAACATCTTTCTATATTGATCAATGCCAGCTTGCTGATCGAAATTCCTCATCTGGAGACCACAGGAGCCGAGGGAGTTGGCCTTTATCGTACCGAAATACCATTCATGGTCCGGGCCGAGTATCCGGATGTAGTACAGCAGACCGAGCTTTACAGTTCGATCATGGAGCATGCAGGGGGCAAGCCGGTTACTTTCAGAACTTTGGACGTGGGCGGGGACAAGACGCTCCCATATTTTCCAGAATATGAGGAAGAAAACCCCGCTATGGGTTGGCGCGCAATCAGAATAGGGCTAGATCGCCCGGCGATGCTGCGCATGCAACTCCGGGCTCTGATTCGAGCCTGCGCGGGACAAGAGCTCAGGGTCATGTTCCCGCTGATCGCCGAGGTTTCCGAACTGGACGCTGCGCGCAATATTCTCAATATCGAGCTTGACCGGGCGCGTGCAGAACTGCGAACCCTCCCGACCGATGTCAAGGTAGGCGTTATGCTCGAAGTCCCGTCGCTATTGTGGCAACTCGACGTGTTGCTGAAGAGCGTCGACTTCATATCGCTCGGCACCAACGACCTCCTGCAGTACTTCTACGCTGCGGACCGCAACAATCCACGATTAGGCCAGCGCTATGATGTGCTGTCACCCGGGTTTCTCAACGCGCTTCTGATGCTGTTCGACCGCTGCAGGGCCGCGCGCATTCCAATCTGCGTTTGCGGCGAAATGGCCTCACGTCCGATCGAGGCTATGGCGCTGATCGCGCTCGGTGCACGTACCCTCTCCGTCACGCCTCAGGCAGTCGGGAGCATCAAGGCAGTTGTGCGGAGCATGAATGCCGGGAGAGTGCGCACTTTCCTTGCGCCGCTCGTCAAAACCCGTGACCATAGCCTGCGCGACAAACTGCATGATTTCGCCCGCGATCACCTCACCGCGATTGATGATGTTGCGGTCGGAGTATGATATTTGCTATCAATTGCAACTGATAATCCATTGAACGGCCCGTCTTGCGGGAGAGCGTTCGAAAGTTAACCGCCGCTTGCCCGGGGCCCCCCGCAACCGTGGTAGCCGTGGCGTGCGGAAAGCAGGCTGACCAATGGCTGTAGGCAAGCGCAGGGCCGAGGACGAAACGCCAGGGGTCCGCAATAACGTCATTGAGGCGCCGATCACTCCGCGTCGCATAACCGTAAGCGATAGCCTGCGCGGGCGTCGGATCGAATGCGGTCTGGACATCGACTATATCGCGGAAATCCTCAGAATCCGCCCTGCGGTGTTGATTGCGATCGAAAACGGAGATTTCGATCAGCTGCCCGGGCCGGCCTATGCTGTCGGATTTGTCCGTTCTTATGCCACATATCTGGGCCTCGACTCAGACGCTCTCGTGGTTCGATTTAAAACCGAAACGGCTGAAATTGCCCGACGACCGCATCTGCAATTCCCATTGCCAATCAGAGATAGCCGGGTTCCTACGGGACCGCTTCTTGTGATCTGCGTCCTGCTTGCCATCGCGATCTATGGCGGCTGGTACTATTATTTCGCGCGTCCAGGCCAAATCAGCGAAATGGTTCCGAACGTTCCCGAGCGCCTGCAACATCTCTTGGCATTACCACCGCCGCAGAAAGAAGCAGCCAAGCCGACAACCGACACCGCTCAGCAGTTATCAATGCAGCCGACGGCACCCGCGCCCGCAACGCAGCAGGCGTCCAACCCCGCCCCTCAAACCGTCACACAGGCAGCGGAAACCCATGCCGTATCGGTCGCTCCTACAGCGCCATCTGCGCCTGCTCAAACGCAACCAGCTCAGAGCGCTGCGCCTCAAACGGTGGTCGATGGCGTGCCGCCGGTTGAAAATCAACCTGGGGCACCACCGATTGTAAGCGCTTTGCCTGCTTCACCAGATCTGGCTCAACCTGCTGTTAGCGCAGACTCCTTAAAGCCAGCGGGGGATTCAAGCTACGGCGCTCCAGACGGCCAAGCACGTATCGTATTGCGTGCCACTGCCGACAGCTGGATCCAGGTCAGGGATAAAAGCAGCAATTTGCTGTTCACCCGCGTGCTGAAGCAGGGCGAGCACTACAACGTGCCCAACCAGGACGGGCTGACGATGATAGCTGGCAATGCCGGTGCGCTGGATGTAACGGTAGACGGGATGGCTGCGCCCCACCTGGGCGAACTCGGCAAGGTGGCCCGGAATGTCAGTTTGGACCCCGGACACTTGCTTGCTACCGCATCCCATGCCAATTGATGGCTGATAGCGGCGCGCATCCGACGGCATGCCCCGGCTATGGCAGAACTTCAATGAGGACAATATGAGCGTCCGTCCCTACCGCGAAATCCACCGCCGCAAGAGCCGCAAGATTATGGTCGGCAACGTGGCGGTCGGGGGCGATGCCCCAATCACCGTCCAGACGATGACCAACACGCTGACCAACGATGTCGATGCGACGGTGGCGCAGATTCGCATCTGCGAAGAAGCCGGCGTCGATATCATCCGCGTGTCCTGCCCAGACGAGGAATCTACTGCGGCCCTGAAGCATATCGTGCGGCAGGTGAAGGTGCCGATCGTCGCCGACATCCATTTTCACTACAAGCGCGCGATCGAAGCAGCCGAAGCTGGGGCTGCTTGCCTGCGAATCAATCCCGGCAACATCGGTTCGGCTGACCGGGTACGCGAAGTCGTTAAGGCAGCACGCGACCATGGTTGTTCGATGCGGATCGGCGTCAATGCCGGTTCGCTGGAACGCGATTTGCTTGAGAAATACGGCGAGCCCTGTCCCGAAGCGATGGTGGAAAGCGCGCTGGACCATGCCCGCATCCTCGAGGACAACGATTTCTTCGAATTCAAGATCAGCGTGAAGGCCTCGGACGTATTCCTGGCAGTCGCCGCCTATCAGGGTCTGGCGGACGCCTGCGATTACCCGCTCCATGTCGGCGTGACCGAGGCTGGCGGATTGCGCTCCGGCACGGTCAAATCGTCGATCGGCATGGGTTCGCTGCTATGGGCCGGGATCGGCGATACGATCCGCGTGTCGCTGTCTGCCGAGCCGGCTGAAGAAGTACGCGTCGGCTTCGATATCTTGAAATCGCTGGGACTACGACACCGAGGCGTAAACGTTATTTCCTGCCCGTCCTGCGCCCGGCAGAACTTCAACGTCATTGAGACGGTGGCGATATTGGAACAGCGGTTGGCGCATATTTCAACGCCGATGTCACTTTCGATCATCGGCTGCGTTGTGAACGGACCTGGTGAAGCTAGGGAAACCGATATCGGTTTCACCGGCGGTGGAAACGACACGCATCAAGTCTATCTGAACGGCAGTCAGGCGCACCGATTGAAGGACGAGAATATCGTCGAGCATCTGGTAAAGCTGGTAGAAGCAAAGGCCGCGGAGTTAGAAGCTCAGAAAGCTGATGCCCTGCAGTCGGTGGCGGCAGAGTAGCTGGACCAAGTCAAATCAAGAAGAGATGGCGACTTATGCCGCCATTCTCTTGAGATACCGTGTGCGGCCGGCAAAAAACCACCAAACCACCGTCTGGGAAAAACGGAAGGACAAAGACTGCGGTCGCAGTCCACATGCTTTGAAGACCATACCGACCACACGATCGAGATGATGCTGGCGGTAATAACCATAAGTTCGGCTGAGATATTCGCGACTGAACCTTATCCGATCGTAGGTATCGTTGGGCCCTGCGTTAGCCGCAAAATAGGCACATGCCAACTCATCGTCTTCGGTTTCCATGATACGGCCCAACGCAATCTTGATCCGCTGGAGGGTACTAATCTTCTCGCCAGCCAGATAACCTTTAAGATGGGTATAGAACAGTTTGTAGTGACGTAACTCATCCGCCGCGATGCGCTGGCAGATCGCCTTCAGTACCGGCTCGTCGGCCGCCTCGGCCAAAGCGGTATAATAAGAACTGGTCCCGGTCTCGACCATGCAACGGGCGATCAATTCACCCGCCCGCGAACCACGTGTAGAGGTCTGCACATCAACATCGATACGGTATTGATTGCGAAAGCGCGCGACTGCCGAATTGAAGTCGAATAATGGGTCGGCTAACAAAGCCCAGCGGCCGAGTACCTGACCATGTTGGATTTCCTCGTCTACCCAGTTCTCCGATGCATCCCGAAACGCGCTATCGTCTTGAAATACATTGCTGAGATAGTCGCCATAGTCCCGGGCGTTATATTCAACCAGGGCGGCAGCTTTCGCGACTTTCAAAAGGTCGGCATTGACCTTTGATGGATCAAAGCGATCCCAAGGAATATCGTCCATAGTCCAGCGTTTGGCCGTGGTCATGATACCATCTTCCCTCCCCGAGCCCCGAGCTTAGCTCGGCGTGCGCTCTGTGAAAAGAGATTGCTATAATTCCACTTTATAACGCGATCGCAAAGCCGTTGTTTCATGCGAATTTAAAGCATGGCCGGTTCAGTTCGGGCTTTACCCCGATTTCGAAAGGCCCATCCGACATGCGGACGGAGCCGCTCCTCAATGGAGCGACTTTCCGGTCGCCGCGACCTTGGCTTCCGAAACCGCGAGACGTACTGACAACGCACGCTTCGCTTCTTCCGTCTCTGCCGCTTCTAATTCGTCTTTTAGACGCTCGAACTCCGCCTGAGCCTGAGCGGCGTTGATCTCACCCACAGGGATCGCCTCATCGGCAAGTACCGTACAGCGTAAATCTGTTACTTCGACGAAACCGCCGCCTACGAACAATCTGTTGGTTATGCTCTCGCCTTGCCAAACTTCGATCACACCCGGTCGCAGGGTAGATATCACCAAAGAGTGACCGGCAAGAACGCCGAAATCGCCCTCGGATCCTGGAATTACGGCCATATCGACCGGCTCGGACAGTACCAAGCGCTCGGGCGAAACGACTTCGAATTCAAACTTACGATCGACGGCAACCATAGAAAACTCCTGCCAGCTCGGCTTTAGGCCGCCTCAGCCAATCGCTTGGCATTTTCGACGACGCCCTCGATCGATCCAACCATCAGGAAGGCCTGCTCTGGCAAATGATCGTAATCGCCTGCGACGATCCCCTTGAAGGAGCGAATAGTGTCCTCGAGCTGTACGAACTGGCCGGGAATATTGGTGAAAATCTCCGCGACGTGGAACGGCTGGCTCATAAAGCGCTGAATCTTGCGGGCACGAGAAACCGTCAACTTGTCTTCTTCCGAAAGCTCGTCCATGCCCAGAATGGCGATGATATCCTGCAGCGACTTATAGGTTTGCAGAATGCGCTGTACGTCGCGGGCAACCTGATAATGTTCCTCGCCGACGATCCGCGGGTCGAGAATGCGGCTGGTGCTGTCCAGCGGATCGACCGCCGGATAGATGCCGAGTTCCGAAATCGCGCGGTTCAGCGTGGTGGTCGCGTCGAGGTGGGCGAACGAAGCTGCCGGCGCAGGGTCGGGCAAATCGTCGGCGGGAACGTAGATCGCCTGGACCGAAGTGATCGAACCCTTGGTGGTCGAAGTGATGCGTTCCTGCAACTCGC
>PLTD01000074.1 GCA_003165335.1 Rhodospirillales bacterium
GCCACCCCAGCTTCGTGATGAGCGCGTCCTTCACCAACCAGGTTCTGGCGCAGATAGAACTGTGGCAGAATCATGCGAAGTATGAGCGCAAGGTCTATGTCCTGCCGAAGTCATTGGACGAGAAGGTCGCAAGCCTTCACCTGGCGAAGATCGGTGTAAAGCTGACCAAGCTCAACGAGAAGCAGGCGTCCTATATCGGTGTCAGCCAAACCGGCCCCTTCAAGACCGACAGTTACCGCTACTAGAGTTCAGCATTCATGGCGGCTCGTGATTTAGCGAGCCGCCATGACTTTGCGCGGCAGGGGTTCGGCGACGGGGCAGACCAACGACCGAAAGTCTAACCACCCGCCTAACTCGTGCAATTTATTCTCGGGATTGAGCTTACTGCCGTGAAAAACTGTAAGGATCAGGGTCACACCGATTAATAGGGGCGTGATTGTCCTGCCGCTGCCGCCCAGACGCAGATAGCCGAAGCCGAAGATGGCCAAGGCTGCCGCTCCGATCGCAAAACCAATGATAATTTCCGGCTCGCTGTGCATGCCCAGCACGACACGGGATATGCCGATTGAGGCAACCAGCCCGATCGCAGACAATATGATCGCCGTGCGTTCCCACGGCGACTGCCGCTCGACGGCGACGATCCCGGCGACGCCGCCATAAGCCAGCAGGCTGAAACTCGTATGTCCGCTCGGGCTGCTGATATCCAACGCCGGCGGGCAGGCGAAAAATAGGATCTTAAGGACCACGGTCACTGCGCCGCAGAATATCAAAGCGCCGATCCACCATGCCGCCGATCGTGCCGGCCGCATCACCAGCAACCATATGAACACGGCTGCCGACAAAGGCAGCAGCACTGCAGAATCGCCGAAATCCGTCAGATATTTCATTCCAGGGACGCTTTATAAAATCCGCAAAAATATCGTTCCGGTTTCGGTCGATCGGCGGAAAACAAACCGGGGCGATAAGGTTCAGACCATAGAAATATCGCATCGCCTGGCAAGACCCGTTCTCGACATGGGCCGCTGATTCGCTTATCGCCATGACGATGGCGAGAAAAATATCCGTTGGTCTGGGTTTGATGGGGTTTCCGTTCTCAAGCGCGGCAGCTTATTGGCGGTGGGTCGATTTCTGTGAGGATGCGGGTATCGATTCGATCTGGCAGACCGACCGGATCATCGGAATGGAGCCGCATCTGGAAGCCCTGGCGACGATGGCGGCGCTGGCCGGCCGCACGCGGCGGCTCAAATTCGGCATGAATGTGCTGTCGCTCGGTCAGCGTGACCCGGTACTTGTTGCCAAGCAATGCGCCACCATCGATTTTCTGTCTTCAGGGCGGCTGCTGCCGGCGTTCGGTGTCGGCGCTGACCGATCGCCGGAGTGGGTCGCGATGGGGCTAGATCCGAAGACCCGCGGCGCCAAGACCGACGAGGCGCTGGAGATCATTCGGCGCCTGTGGACCCAGGACAAAGTCAATTTCGACGGGAAACATTACCGGCTGATTGACGCGACAATCTCGCCAAAACCGATCCAGGCGGAGCTGCCGATGTGGATCGGCGGTTCTTCTCCGGCGGCGATCCGGCGCACCGCGCGCTTCGGCACCGGCTGGCAGGGTGGGGCGGAAACGCCGGCGGCGGCGGGCAAGGTCGTCGCGGCGATCAAGGCAGCGCTGGCCGAAGCCGAACGCACGATCGACGAAGACCACTATGGCGCGGGCTTTCCATTTCGCATCGGACGCGCGCAGGATGTGCCGAGCCTGGCCGGCACGATAAAGATGTATCGCGACTATCTGGGCATCGACCCGATGGATTATTTCGCGATCGGCGACGCCGATGCCGTGATTCGCCGCATCGGCGACTATGTCGATGCCGGCGTCTCCAAATTCGTCATGCGCCCGGTGGCGGACGGCGACGCCGATATCATGGCGCAAACGGAGTTGCTGGTGCGCGAGGTTCTGCCAGAAGTGGCGCGGCGCTGGCCGAAGCCTTGAGAGGTCAACCGGTCCGCGGTTTGCGGAATGACAGAGCCAGGCGGATGAAATAGGCCAGCACCACCGCAGCCACGATGAGTTTGGTGCCCGGTTCGACATATTTGGCGACCAACTCGTAATTCTGGCCAAGCCGGTATCCCGCGTAGGACAGAACGCTCATCCAGATCGCCGTGCCGGCCAGCGAAAAGGCCAGGAAGGTGCCGAGTCGCACATGGGCGATGCCGGCAGGCAGCGAGATGACGGCGCGGATTGCAGGAAGCATAGTGGCAAAGAAGACCGAGAAGGCGCCGAAGCGGTGGAACCAGTTCAACACCAGCGCCACCTCGCCCGGCGTCACGGTGAGCCATCTCCCATAGCGGGCGGCGAGCGCTTCGACCCGTTTGCGGCCGAGATACCAGCCGACGATATACCAGGGCAGCTGCCCGACCATTGCGCCCGCCGTGGAGGCTGCGATCACCCCCCAGATATTGAGGTCGCCGCGCGCGGCGGCATAGCCGCAAAAGGGGACCACCACCTCGCTGGGTAGCGGCGGGAAGAGGCCCTGGATGAGCAACAGTAAGAAGACGGTGAAGTAGTTCAGCGTGCCGATGACGTGGAGAAGGTGGTCGATCACGTGGTCAAACCTGTTTCGGCGGGAACGCCCTTGCTGGTCGAATATTCGAAATGCAACGCCTCGCCCGGCCGGGCGATCGCGAAGGCGGCATGGGCCGCGCAGGCCGCCTCGGCAAAGCCGGTCAGGATCAACTTCAGCTTGCCGGGGTAGGTCGCGATATCGCCGATGGCGAATACGCCCGGCAGGGTCGTGCCCATCGTTGCCGGATCGACCGCGATATGAAATCCGGCAAGGTCCAGACCCCATTCCGCGATTGGGCCCAGTTCCATCGCCAGGCCGAAGAATGCCAGAAGACTGTCGGCCTCAAGTAGCCGTTCCTCGCCATCAAGCGTTTCAACCTTGACGCAGCTCAATTGGCCATTTTCTCCCTCAAGGCCGGACAGCTGATAGGGAATGACCATTTCGACCTTCCCTTCCGCTGCCAACTTTCGCATCTTCTGGACGCTTTCCGGCGCAGCCCGGAACTTGTCTCGCCGATGCACGACCATTACATGCGCCGCAATCTCCGCCAGCGATACCGCCCAATCGACGGCACTATCGCCGCCGCCGGCTATGACAACCCGTTTTCCGGCAAAATCCTGACGCTTTTTCACCAGGTAGAAAAGCGATCGATTCTCATACTGCTCCAGCCCATCAAGCGGAGGCCTGTTTGGTCCGAATGCGCCTGACCCGCCGGCGATTATCACCGCTCGACAGGCGATACCTAAGCCGGCTGAGGTCGTCACTAGATAGCCAATATCTGTGCGGGTCAGCCGAACGACCTGGTGGCCTAGGTGATAGGTCGGCGCGAACGGGGACGCCTGTTCCCTCAATCGTTCGATAAGCTCTGCCGCTTCGATCATGGGGTAGCCTGGGATATCAAAGATCGGCTTTTCTGGATACAGGGCGATACATTGTCCACCGATGGCGTCCAGTGCATCGACCACATGGCAATCGAGTTTCAGCATGCCGCATTCGAAGACCGCGAATAGTCCGACCGGCCCCGCACCGATGATGACGACATCGGTTGTGACCGCCTTGCTCGGAGTCTCAGGCGCTGCTGCGGTTGGCTCAGACATGTTGCGGAAATGCCTCTGGAAACGGTCGCTTGTTAATGTCCCATTGCGGCAGTCGGTTCAACCCCGGCATAAGTTTCGTATGACTTCGAATGCCAGCCCGATAACTTTCGATCTGCCCGACGAGGCCGCAACGGCAAATCTGGCGCGACGGCTGGCACCTATTTTGCGAGCCGGGGATGTCGTTGCCCTGAGCGGCGATCTGGGTGCAGGCAAGACCGCATTTGCCCGCGCGCTCATCCGCGCAATGACGGGGGCCGACGAAGAGGTACCCAGCCCGACCTTCACCTTGGTGCAAAGCTACGAAACGCCAAGCGGTCCGGTATTTCATTTCGACCTGTACCGTATTGCCGCGCCGGATGAACTTGTCGAGATCGGATGGGACGAAGCGCTGGCCGAGGGGATCGTTCTGGTCGAATGGCCCGTCAGGGCGGGCGCCCTGCTGCCGGATCGACGTCTTGATGTCGCATTTCGATTCGGCTCAGAATCGGCAGGACGGCAGGTCACGTTGACGCCTTGTGCGCGCTGGGGCGAGGGAAGAACGGGTTTCGTGGCTTTACAGGGCGGGCCTCAAGGAGAATAGTCCCGACGCCTTCTGAACAGGTTAAATCAATGCCCCAACGACAAGCTCCGCGCCTTCCGCGTCCCCGCCCCGCCAATCGCCCGAAGGCTGCCATGGTGCTTGCCGCCGGGCTGGGCGAACGCATGCGCCCACTGACGCTCGAAAAGCCGAAGCCGCTACTCGAGGTCGGGGGAAAGACACTGATCGATTGGACGCTGGACAGGTTTGCCGCAGCCGGCGTGACCGATATCGTCGTCAACTCTCATTACAAGGCGGAGATGCTCGAACAGCATCTACAGCATCGCACCGATCTGGAAATCCGCATTTCCCGCGAAGCCGAGCGGCTCGAAACCGGTGGCGGCGTTGCCCGCGCTCTACCGCATTTCGGTGGCGAGCCGTTTTATGTTGCCAATTCCGACAGTGTCTGGCTGGACGGGCCGACACCGACGCTCGATCGGCTGGCATCGCGCTGGGACCCGGGACAGATGGATGCACTTCTCCTGCTCATGTCTGCGCCGAGGAGCGAGCTTTACGAAGGGCCGGGCGATTTTATGATGGACGCTGAGGGCCGGTTGAAATTTCGTCCCGAACGCCGCATTGCCCCTTATGTCTATGCCGGCCTCCATATTACCGCATCCCATCTTTTCGAAGGTGCTCCTCAAGGTTCTTTTCGTTTGACCGAGTTGTGGCGGCGGGCGGAATCGGAAGGCCGCTTGTTCGGCTTGGTGCACGATGGGGCTTGGTTCCATGTCGGTACGCCCGACGCCCTCCATGCAGTCGACAGCCAGCTTGACGCGCGAAATGCGCGCTGGCTGGAAAGATGAGCACCGCCTAAAGATGACCACTGGTTCGCCGAGCGTCTTTACAGTCTCGGCCGGCGCCGCCTTTGCCGATGTTTTGGCCAAAGGGCTTCTAGTCCGCGCCGGCGACGATCCCCTGGCGCTGGCGTCAATGACCATTCTGCTGCCCTCGCGTCGTGCCGTACGGGCGATGACCGACGCTTTCCTGCGGGTAGCCGAGGGTCAGGCTCTTTTGCTGCCACGGCTTCTGGCTTTGGCAGATCTGGATGGCGACCAGGATGCCCTTGCGGCCGAGGATATTCCTCCCGCCATCGATGCGTTGCAGCGCCGGTTGATACTTGCCCGGTTGGTTATGTCGCGGGGCGGCGGGTTTGCCGTCACGCCGGATCAGGCATTGCGACTGGCCGATGCGCTGGCCGAGCTGATCGACGAGGTGGAAACCGAACAGGTCGATTTCGCAAGGCTGTCAGACCTCGCACCTCAGTCATATGCCGGCCATTGGCAGGCGACGCTCGAATTCTTGCAGATCGTGACATCCTACTGGCCGGCGATCCTGGAACAGCAGGCAATGATCGATCCTGCACGGCGCCGGGTTCTGGCGCTGAAAGCGCGAGCCGATTCCTGGCGTAAGAATCCACCGGCCGACCCGGTCGTCGCGGCCGGATTTACCGGTGCAGACCCGGCGTTGGCGGATCTGATCGGAGCAGTTGCCCGCCTGCCTTCGGGGTTGGTTATATTGCCCGGTCTGGATTTGATCCTGGATAACGAAGGTTGGGACACGGTCTCGGCGACTCACCCCCAATGGGGGATGAAGCGCCTGCTGGAGCGTATGGAAGTTAATCGCTCTTTGGTTCTGCCGTGGCCTTCGGCCGACGGGGGGACAATTGCCCACGTGACCAATCGGATGCGTCTTCTCAGCGAGGTGCTTCGGCCGGCAGAAACCACTGCGCAATGGCGCACGGGGCCTCGCTTGGGCTCGGACGCTTCTGCAGGAATGGTGCGTATCGACTGCGCAACAGTGGGCGAAGAGGCAGAGGTGATTGCGCTCGCGATGCGTCAGGCGCTGGAGACACCGACGCGAACCGCTGCGCTGGTTACGGCAGATCGCGGGTTGGCGCGGCGGGTTGCGGCGGCTCTGAAGCGTTGGGGGATCGAAGCCGACGATTCGTCCGGTCGTCCGCTTGCCGAAACTCCGGTCGGCATATGGCTGCGCTTGGTAGCGGAGGCGACAGCCGGTCGCTTTGCGCCGCATGCATTGTTGGCGATGCTAAAACATCCACTTGCCGCGGGCGGGTTGGCGCAGGAGGTTATGCGACAACGTGTTCGCCTGCTTGAGCGGCTGGTGCTGCGCGGGCCGCGACCCGCTCCGGGCCTGGCTGGGATCGCGCTCGCGTTGGAGCCGTTGCCTGTATCGCTATTCGAAGGTGAAGCGTCTGCGAAGACGGCCCTGCAGGATTGGGTCGCCGATCTAGCCTTGCGGCTTGCACCGCTTACCGAAATTGTTGCCGAAGGGGCCGGCAGTCTGGCGGAATTGGTGATGCGCCATGCCGAGGCTGCAGAAGCCTTGGCCGATACGGCCGACGAAGCGGGTGCTTTGAGGCTATGGAGGGGACAGGACGGCGAAGCTCTGGCGGATCTATTCGCCCGGCTTGCCGGCCCGGCTGGCGCTGCGCTCCCGGCCATCAAATCCGATCGATATCCACAAGTGCTCTCGGCGCTGATGGCCGGTATCAATGTGCGCCCGCTCTATGGCGCGCATCCGCGGCTGGCGATCTGGGGTCTTATCGAAGCCAGATTGCAGCGGGCCGATCTAATGATTCTGGGCGGCCTTAATGAAGGTGTCTGGCCGCCGGCGCCCGGTGACGAACCGTGGATGTCCGGCCCTATGCGTGAGCGGTTCGGATTGCCGCCTCTCGAGGCGCGGATCGGAAACGCGGCGCATGATTTTGCACTCGCTGCTGCTGGACCAGAAGTGCTGCTGACGCGCGCCTTGCGGGTCGACGGGGCACCCAGTGTGCCCGCGCGTTTCCTGTCGCGGCTCGACACATTCCTGACCGGATCGGGGATCGTCCTTCCTAAAGATATTGCCGCCACATGGCGTGCCTGGTCGGAAGAGATGGACCGGCCCGCCGCGATCAAACCCTGGACGCGCCCGCAGCCGCGCCCGCCGCTGAGCGCACGTCCGCGCAAATTGTCGGTTACGGCAATCGAAATATGGATGCGCGACCCCTACGCCCTCTATGCCAGACAAGTATTGAAACTGAGGGCGCTCGACCCACTGGATGCGGACCCCGGCGCGGCAGAGCGTGGACAAGTCATCCACGCGGCACTCGACCGTTTTATCACGCTCTTTCCCGATCGGCTGCCTGAAGATTCGCTTGAACAGCTGCTTTCGGTTGGCCGTACGGCCTTCGGAGAGGTTCTGGGCCACCCATCAGTCGCTGCCTTCTGGTGGCCACGATTCGAGCGGGTGGCGGCTTGGTTCATCGCATTCGAACAGGGCCGAAGGGAAAGTGGAATTCGCCCAATTGCGACCGAAGTCAGTGGCGGGATCAATATTGAGACGGCGGGAGCGGCATTCCGGCTGACTGCAAAGGCCGACCGCATCGACCGCATGGCCGACGGTCGGATTGCGATCATAGACTACAAGACCGGTCGTCCCCCACCAGCCGAACGCGTTAGAAGCGGATTCGCGCCACAGTTGCCGCTTGAGGCGGTGATCGCCGATCAGGGCGGGTTCCAAGGTGTCCCAGTGGGGGTAACCGGCGAACTGGCCTATTTAAGATTATCCGGCGGAAATCCGCCGGGCCTGTTCGTGCCGGCAGTGGGGAGGGAGGTGCCGGATGCGGTGATCGCCGACTCGTGGGCGCGGCTGATCAGCTGGATTGAGTCATTCGACAACCCGGCCACGCCCTATGACGTTCGGACGGCTCCGGAATATGCCTTCGCCGGAGACTATGACCATCTTGCCAGGCTGGGTGAATGGCCGATGGGATCATGAGCATCGTAAGATCCGATGAGGAGGCGGCGCGCCGGGCCTCAGATCCTAAGGTCAGCGCCTGGGTCGATGCATCTGCCGGCACCGGGAAGACCACGGTGCTGACCGAACGGGTGCTTCGGCTCCTGCTTGACGGTGCACCGGCAAACAAAATCCTCTGCATCACTTTCACGCGCGCCGCCGCAGCCGAGATGGCTAACCGGATCATCAAAAAGCTGGGCGAATGGGCCGTGACGGATGATGCGACTCTGGCTTGGGATCTGGAGAAACTGACAGGGGAACGCCCGAGCTCTGCGGCTCAGACACGTGCGCGGCAGCTTTTTGCGGCGATCGTCGATACGCCGACAGGATTTCGCATCCAGACCATTCATGCTTTTTGCCAATCGGTGCTGCGCCGGTTCCCGCTCGAAGCAGGAATTGCGCCGCATTTCGACCTTCTCGACGACCGCACGGCAGGCGAGTTGCTGGCAGAGGCTCGGCAGGACGTGCTGATCGAAGCCGGCAGGGATCCGGGCGGGCCGTTCGGCCGGGCGCTGGCTGTTCTCGTCGAATATATGGATGAGAGGGGCTTCGCCGCACTGATTCAGGCCGTGCTGGCCGCGCGTCGAAAACTCGGCCGCGCAATCGCCGCTCATCACGGCATAGGACTGCTGATTCCCCGCGTTTGGCGAGGTGTCGGACTGGAGCCCGGTGAGGATGCGGCAGCGATACTGGCCGCTGCCTGCCGGGACGCGTCCGTCGACAGCGATGCATTGCGCCTTGCATGCGCCACGCTGATGGAAGGCAGCGCCACGGACCAGCGTCGGGCCGAAGGGATTGCAGCCTGGATCGCGTGCGATGACCGTGTCTGCGCCTGGCACGACTATGTTGGACAGTTCCTGAATGCCAAGAGCGAGCCGAACGGCAGTTACGCCCGCACCAAGGCCCATAAGGCAGTCGCGCATATATTGGACCCGGAAGCATCGCGATTGATCGCGGTCGTCGACCGGCTTCGGGCGGCAGCGACAGCGACAGCGACCGAGGCGATGCTGGTCGTGGCCGGTGCGATATTCAGCCGTTATGAATCCCAAAAATCGGCGAGGGCCCTGCTCGATTATGACGATTTGATCGACAAGACCTGTAAGCTTGTTGAGGGCGATGCTGGCTGGGTTTTGTACAAGCTGGACGGGGGTGTCGATCATCTGCTGGTCGACGAAGCGCAAGACACCAATCCGGAGCAGTGGAGGATCATTCAGGCTCTCGCGGCGGAATTCTTCGCCGGGGAAGGGGCGCGGAGCAACAACCGCACAATCTTCGTGGTCGGAGACGGCAAACAGTCGATCTACAGTTTCCAAGGCGCAGACCCGACAGCGCTGGGACCGATGCGGCGCTATTTCGAGGAGAAGCTCGAAAATGTCGAGCGCATGCTTGCGGCGGTCGACATCACCAAATCCTATCGCTCGACCGAACCGGTTTTGCGGCTAGTGGATGAAGTGTTTGCCAATCCTGAGGCCGCCGACGGAGTCCACGACTACACGCATGGTCGTCTCAGGCATATCGTTACCCGCGGGGACACGCCCGGGCTGGTAGAGCTTTGGGACGTGACGGCCCCGGATGAGATTGAGGAAGACGTCGAGCCCCTACCTCTGTCGAAACCTTCCGAAGATCGGCGCGGGCCCGAACAGAAACTAGCCGACCGAATCGCCGATACGATCCGGGATTGGATCGAAAGGCGCGAGACCCTGGGGCCGGGCGGTGCGCCGATCAGCGCCGGAGATGTTATGATCCTGGTGCGCCGCCGCACTCGCTTTGTCGTACCGATGGTGCGGGCGTTGAAGGCGCGGGGGGTTCCCGTCGCCGGTGTCGATCGGCTTGCGCTGACGGAGCCGCTTGCGGTCCAGGATTTGTTGGCGCTCGGGCGATTCCTATTGCTGCCCGACGACGATCTAAACTTTGCAGCTCTGCTGAAGTCTCCGCTCATCGGCCTGGACGAAGACAAGCTTTTCACTTTGGCTTATCGCCGCCCCGGGAGCCTGTGGAATGCCTTGCTTGCCGCGGGTGAAAGCCAATCCCACATTTTCGAATCCGCGCGCGCGTGGCTTTCGGAACTTCTGGCGCAAGTGGACTTTATACGGCCGTTCGAACTCTACGCCCGTGTTTTGGCCACCGGCTGTCCAGGAGATCCGCAAGGAAGCGGTCGGCGCGCTTTGTGGCGGCGGCTTGGGCCGGATGCGCTTGACCCACTCGAAGAATTTCTGTCGGCGACGCTCGATTATGAGCAGCGGCATGCGCCGACTCTACAGGGTTTTGTCGCCTGGATCGAGGCGAGCGACGCAGAAATTAAACGGGAGCAGGACAGCGGAGGCGGTGCGGTCAGGATTGTCACCGTACATGGCGCAAAGGGTCTGGAGGCACCGATCGTCTTTATGCCGGACACGATGCAGGTTCCGGCTCCCAATACCGGTCCGCAACTGTTGTGGCAGGGCGAGGGCGACGATGCCGTTCCCTATTGGTCGCCCCGCGCTGACCTTAGACCGGGCGTATGCAGCAAGCTGGCCGATATCGGCCACAGTGTAGGGCTCAAGGAATATCGCCGATTGCTTTATGTAGCGCTGACGCGTGCGCGCGACCGATTGTATATCAGCGGTTGGCGCGGCAAGCGGATGCCCACCGAAGGACATTGGTACGGGCTGATTGAGGCGGGCATGCGCGCGGCGAACGCCTTGGAAATTGAGGAAGACGGTAGGCAGCTGTTGCGTCTCGATTATGCAGGGACCGGCCGCGCGACTTTGTCGCCGATAGCCGGTCGGCCAGCGGCCTTGCCTCCGCTGCCTGATTGGGCTCGTCTATCTCCGCCTTGCGAACCTCGCCCGTACGTCCCCTTGGCTCCATCGCGAATCGAGTTTCCCGGCATGTCGGACCCTGCCGTTGGCTCGCCGTCCACTTCACGAGATTCCGAACGTTTCCGCCGGGGTCAGGCGATGCACCGTCTGTTGCAGCTGTTGCCAGATATCGCATCGGATGACCGTCACTGTGCGGCAACACGGCTGCTGGCCGAATTTGCCGCAACGGACCAAGCCTTGATGATCGCCGAAGCCGTTGCGGTGATCGAGTCGCCGCAATGCGAGCGTTTTTTTGGTGTGTCTTCCCGCGCCGAAGTGCCGATCGTCGGGCGGATCGGCGTGCGCGGCATTGCCGGTCGGATCGATCGGCTACTGGTCGAACCCGATAGGGTTACGGTCGTCGATTTCAAAAGCGGTCGCATTCCACCGGCTGGGGCGCAGGACATCCCTGTTACCTATCTGGCCCAAATGGCTGCCTATCGCGCGGTCCTGAAGCAGATATATCCAAGTCGGGAAATAGATCTCGTGCTGATATGGACGGAAGGCCCGGCGGTTGTTACGCTAAATCCTGCCGTTCTAGACCCATTTGAAACATATCTGACATCCGTTCCGGTCAATGCTGAAGCGGCAACCGCTGCTTGACCAAACGCGCCGACTCCCCATACTTCAGTGACACATATTAGGAGTTTAATCCGTGACCACCGCTGTGACCGACGATACCTTCGAAGCCGCTGTCTTGAAGTCGGAGATTCCGGTCCTACTCGATTTCTGGGCGGAGTGGTGCGCACCCTGCCGGGCGATCGCGCCGATTCTTGAAGATGTTCAGCGCGACAAAGGCGACAAGCTGACCGTCGCAAAGATCAATATTGATGAAAATCCGGGCGTGCCGAGCAAATACGGTGTACGGGGAATTCCGACCTTGATGCTTTTCAAGGGCGGACAACTGGCCGCTACCAAAATCGGCGCTTTGCCAAAGGGTGCGCTTTACGAGTGGATCGATTCGGTCCTTTAAGCTTCCCTTTAAGCCGTCAAAGATCGTTTCAAAGGGCTGCCCGGTCGGCGGCCCTTTGTCGTTCAGCCGTCGCCTGTATTCGAAAGTAGTCGTTCGATTCCGGCCCGAACCTCTGCAAGGGCGGCTTCGATTGCTTGGTCGCGAGACTGAGGAGCGCCCGCGACGCTCAATTTTTCGGCTGCGTCCGCAAGGCGGCCCAGCGGCTCCCAGATGACGTTGGAAAGCGCCGCGGCTATGATTTCGGCCTCGTCTTGTGCAATCCGCCCGCCTGGTCCGGCGACGGCCGAAACCGGCTTTCCCGCCTCGATCGCTTGAACAGAGCTTAGGGGTCGAAGTGCCGCGGTCGCGCCAGCCACCGCCGAATCGACGAGCGGGGCCAAAGCGGCGCGTACCAGGTAAGAGGCAAGATGAATTACGAGCCATCCGATCGTCCCTGCCGCAACCACAACATCCCATCGATTTCCGGACGCGTAGGCGAACAACCCAAGCGTTGCCGCCAAACCCAGCAACATCGTCGGCATGGGAGCTATCACCCGGGTCAATGTTAGCCGGTCCAGCCATATACGGTTCAATCCCAGAAGGATTGCGGTGTCGACTACGACTCGACGCGTCTCACCTTTTTCGATGGGCAAGAGCGTTATCATCGCCTCGGCCTGCTCGGCCACTGCCGTGGGGGTGAAGGCGGCGCGCCAATCGGCGGCGTTCCAGCGGTCCGCCAGAGCAGGATCGTGACGCAACTTGTTGATTTGTATCCGCGCCTGCGCAGCCTCGACTAAGCCGCCGATTAGAGCGGCCAGTAGCGCGACGACTGAGAATGTCATCGCGGCAGCAGAGGCAGACCAGGCCCAGCGGACTGGGCTCTCGGCAAATGCCGAAGCAAAGCTTGCCTGATTGAGATGCAAGGGCGTGGTCATAGCATCCCATTGGAACCGCAGGAGCAGAAATGCGGCAATTCCGGAGATCAGTCCCAGTGACACCGCGACGAGGCGCGAATTCATGCTTCGTCTCCTCTCTGCACCTTAATCGCCCGCGGCCTATTCAATCGATCTATAGTCATCTGCCGAGAGGTCCCCATCATCGCGCGCCATGGTAGGCTGCCGCGATCTTATAGTCGGTCCGATCGCATTTGACTCGCCGTTTTTCGACAGTCGCATCTTACGTCGACACGACAACAGTTGGTGCCTCACGGTGCGCTAAAGACTAATGATCTTTGCCAGCCATCTATGTGCCTGCTATATGTATAAGCTGATATTATCTCTATGATGAATATGAATATAAAACCGATTTCACTGATCTGTTTGGCGGTTGCAGTGCAGGGCTGCAGTCCATCGGCGCCATCTGAAGCGGTTTTGCAGTCCCGGGCCTCGACGGCGATTTATCGAATCGGTCCGCTAGACTCGTTGGAGATATTCATCTGGCGTATGCCCGAGTTGTCGCGCGGGGTCACAGTTCGGCCCGACGGACGTATATCGGTTCCATTGATTGACGATTTGGTTGCGACAGGCAAAACGCCAACTCAATTGGCTCGTGATATAGAAACGCAGCTAACTAAATATGTTCAAGATCCCACGGTTACTGTTATTGTTGGGGGATTTCATGGTCCGTTCGATCAGCAGGTGCGTATTGTAGGAGAGGCCGCAGATCCTCAGGCAATTCCGTATCAGGCCAATATGACGGTCCTGGACGTCATGATCGCGGTTCATGGATTGACGAAATTCGCAGCCGGCAATCGCGCCGAACTGATTCGGACGGTGAATGGGAAAGAAGCGGTGATTCCAGTTCGTATCAATGATCTGATCAAGGACGGCGATATTGATGCGAATGTCGCTGTACAGCCCGGCGATATCTTGATCATACCTCAGTCCTGGTTCTAATCAGACATGGGCTCGCTTAAAGTCATCATATTCCAATATGTACGCGATATCTGGCGTCGCCGCTGGTATGCGGTCGGCGTTGCGTGGGCCATATGTTTGATGGGATGGGTGGTCGTCTCGCGGATGCCGGACATCTACGAATCCAACGCCCGTGTCTATATGAACGCGGACGAAGCGTTGACTCCCTTGCTGCGGGGCCTTGCGGTCGAGAGCGACGTCGATGCTCGCTTGGAGCGGATGCAGCGAACGCTGCTAAGCTCAACCAACATGAAAAAGCTGATCCGAATGACGGATCTCGATTCGCGGGTGAAGGACACGGCCGATCGCGAAGCAATGGTGGCCCGCCTTCAGAAGGCAATCGTCATTAAACTGCAGACCCGCAATCTGTTTACTGTGACCTATTCCGATACCGACCCGCAGCTGGCCCAGAGTGTCGTTTCGAACGTTTTGTCGCTGTTTATGGAATCCAGCGCCGGAGACTCGCGGACGGATATCGATAGCGCACAGCGATTCCTTCAGACGGAAATCGACCGGCTAGAGACGCAGCTGCGTGAAGCGGAGCGTAAAAAATCCGAGTTCCAGACACGCTATTACGACCTTCTGCCCAACGCCGATAATGGCGGCTCCCGGCTTGAGCAGGCTCGCGGCGATGTCCAGAAAATAACGGAAGACCTGAACGACTCGATCGCGGAGCGCGATAGCCTGCAAAAGCAGCTTGATGCTCAGCAGCAATATGACACGGTCGAAAAGCCGTCCGCGGCCCCATCGGGCACGGAGGGGCTTTCGACGGCGCCGCAGACGCGTCTGGCGCAGCTGAAGACCCAGCTTGAGACCGCTAAATCCACGCTGACGGATCAGCATCCGGTGGTCATAGCTCTCAAGCATCAGATTGCGGCGGTCGAGGCGGAAATCAGCAAGACCGCCGTGGAGAAAAAGGCTGGGCCGACGGCACAAAATATTGCCAACCCGGTTTATCTTGAAATGGCGCGTCAGCTCAGCGAGAAGGAAACGAAGATTGCTTCGCTTAGACGCCGGTTGGTGTCCGCTGAAGAGGATCGCGACAAAATAGAAGATGAAGCCCGGCGTGCGCCCAGCGTCGGTGCCGAGTATCTGAACCTCGACCGCGACTACGAAGTCGTCAAGAAGAACTACACGGAGCTTCTGGCCCGTCGCGAATCGGCGCAAATTGCTGAGAACGCGGACAAAAAGGGCGATAAGATCGATATCAAGACGATCGATACGCCTGAGGTTCCGACGCTTCCCTCGTCGCCCAATCGGCCACTCTTCCTTTCGATGGTTTTGATAGCTGGGCTTGGAGCAGGCGTTGGCGTGGCCTTTGTGCTCAGCCAAATCGACAGTTCATACAGTACGACAACCGCGCTGCAGGCATTGGGGTTACCGATACTCGGGAGCATTTCGGTTATTAACTCGTTCGATCGCCGACCGCGCTATTGGTTCCTTAGCGCCAAGGCTTTTGCCGCCGCATGCGTAATGCTTGTAGTCATTTATGGCGGATTGCTGCTCGTGTTTGTCGGCCTACACCATAAGGGCGCCTGATGGCAGGCAACCGAATGGATATGATTGAGCGGGCAGCGGCGAGACTTCGTCGCGATGCGCCGTTGCAAAGGCCGGTAATCGAACAGGGCGCTCCCAAGC
The DNA here is from genome assembly GCA_003165335.1 of Rhodospirillales bacterium. Lineage (GTDB taxonomy): Bacteria > Pseudomonadota > Alphaproteobacteria > BOG-932 > Roseiterribacteraceae > BOG-932. The sequence goes on from PLTD01000074.1 coordinate 15,380, forward strand.
CGAATGCGCCGGATCTCCAGCCTCGCACCCTGCATGAGGGGCAATCGGCCGGCCCCCCGATTCCCGTTCAACCGCCTGTGGAACAGCGGCCTGTAGCGGCGGGTCTTACCAATCGTCAGGCACCGAGCGGCCCTGGACCCGGTGGGGACGGATTTGGACAGCGGGCACAGCCGTTCATCAATAATTTGCAGCAGCCGGCATTTTCTCGCTTGTCGCCGGTCGCGCCCTCGGGTGCCGTATCGGCACGGCCTGTGGAACAGCCAGCGCCGCCTGTTAAGGCCCCCGCGGTTAAGACCAGCCGTACGGTGGTGCTGGATACCGCGCGATTGGCGCTGGCGGGTACGGTCGATTGGACTGCCGATCGTACGCCGGTCATGGAAGAGCTGCGCCTGATCAAGCGGCGACTGCTGCGTCGTGCGTTCAACGAAGAGAACGGGCCGGACTCGATTTCGCACTTGGTGATGATTACGAGTGCGAAGCCGCGCGAGGGCAAGACATTTACTTCGACGAATATCGCAATCAGCATTTCGCTTGAGGAAGACTACAATGTTCTTCTGGTCGATGCTGATGTTCGACGTCAGGCCTTGCGGCAGAACTTAGGCCTTGAGGCCAGCCAAGGCTTCGTCGACCTTCTGCTCAATCCCGGCCTTGATATGGCCGATGTTTTGCTGCGTACGAATATTCCCCGCCTAAGTATTTTGCCGGCAGGCATGATGAGCGACAGGGCACCGGAACTGCTCGCCAGTAGCAGGATGCGGGACCTGATCGACGACATGGCGCAGCGTTACCGCGATCGCATTATCATATTCGACACGGCGCCCTGCCTCGTCAGCAGCGATGCGGCGACATTGGCAGCGCATGTCGGGCAGGTCGTATTCGTTGTCGAGGCGGAGCAAACGCAGCAGCATGAGATCGTCGCGGCCCTCAACCTGATCAGCGCCTGCCCCGATATCTCGCTGATACTGAACAAGGCGCAACCGCTTGCGACAACCTCCTATGGTGGTTACGGGGCCTATTGAACGGGCTGTATCGGGCGCGGGCTAAAACTCAGCCTTCTACTAATGTGGTGATCGACCGACAAGGCGCGACATGCGGCGGGTTTTAATAGCAGGCCTAATCGGCCTGACCACCGCGAATACGGCATTTGCCGATCCAGGTATCTCGGTCTCACCGTCAATCGGCGTCGCCGAACTCTACACGGATAATGTTGCGGGCCTTCAGAAGAGCCAGCCCGACCTGGTTACTCAGGTCAGTCCAGGTGTAAGCATCAATGGTGAGTCGGCTTATACCAAGGTAAATCTTACCTACCAACCGACGTTCAATCATTTCGACATTGGAAATTCTCCGGACAGAATAGACCAAAGTCTGAACGGCACCGGTACGATAACGCCGCTTCGCGACGAACTTACGATCGACTTCCAAACCATCGCGAATGAGGCGGGTGCAAGTGGGAACTCGTCCAATCAACAGGGAGTATTGGTCCCCTCCAACAACTTGGTGCTGTACTATATCGGCTCTTTGACGCCCCATCTGCAGGAGCATCTCGGCGATGTTGCGACGCTCGATGCCTATTATGGGTTGAATTCCAGCAATACCAGCGTCCAAGGGACAAAATTGCCCGGTCTGGGTATCACTTCGACGGACACATTGGGCCAATCGCCTGAATTGGTCATCGGATCGGCGGAAAGCTTCGGCCGGCTGGGTCTGAAACTGAGCTTCAAGCATACGGACAATTCGGGCTCGGGGATGAATACTTCCTCCACGAGCGACGTCGATACGCTGGGCGGCTTGTACCACCTAAACCGGGTTTACGGGGTGAGCGGCTCGGTCGGTTATCAGGACATCAATTATCCCGCAAACGGTACGACGATCGCCTACGAGAGTTCGGGTCTAACCTGGACCATCGGAATCACCATCACGCCCAACGATCAAAGCTCGATTGCACTTGGTTATGGCTTCCAGCAGGGCGCCTACAACCCCAGCGTGCAAGTCGGCTATGCGCTCGGGCAGCGGACGAAGGTATCCGCAAGCTATCTGGTTACCGTCCAGAACCAACTGACCTCCACGCTTCAAAATTTGCGGTTTCTAACGTATGACCAATTCGGAAACCCCATCGACAGCCGGACAGGCTTGCCTTTTAGCGCGGTTAATCAGACTTTTGGTTCGCAGAACGTACTTTTCCGTGATAAGCCCGCGATATTGTCGGTATCGCACCAGTTCATGCGTTCATCTGTTACCTTGACCGGACAATATGAGGATCGAACATCTCTGACCGGCCTGTCATCGGAAAGTAAGACGTTGGGCGTATCGATAAACTATTCTCGAGAGTTTAACCCGTTGCTTCAGGGCACGTTAAATGTAGCCTATGCTGACAACACATCGACAGGTGTGGGGGCATTTACAGGCGAAGCGAAGACGATCAGTCTGTCTGCGTCGCTATTTTATAGGCTGAGCGATACGACGACGATTAATATCATCGGGAATTATTTTAATTCGATGTCTAATGTTCCGACGAACGGCTCAACCACGCAACAGCTGACGGTCGGACTGAGGAAATCTTTCTGAGATGTACGCTGAGTTTTACAATCTTACTGGCCTACCGTTTCAACTGACGCCCGATTCACGCTTTTTCTTCGAGAGCAGCGTACATTCGAAGGCAATGGCGCATCTCACTTACGGCTTGAACCAGGCTGAAGGTTTTATCGTCATCACCGGCGATGTCGGCGCAGGAAAAACAACCCTGGTCGAGCATCTGTGCTCAAGTCTCGATCCCCAGCGCTATACAATTGCGCGAATGCTGTCGACGCAGACCTCGGCCGACGACACGCTGAGGCTGGTTGCCAATGGATTCGGCATCCAATCCGAGGGCATCAGCAAGGCCGAGTTACTGCGACGATTCGAAGATATGCTGATTGCGAACTTCAACGACGGCCGCCGCTCTTTGCTGGTCATCGACGAAGCCCAGAACCTGACCATACCGGCGATCGAAGAGCTTAGGATGCTCTCGAATTTCGTCGTCAATCACATGCCGCCTTTGCAGAGTTTCCTTCTTGGGCAACCGCAGTTCCGCACGACCATGGCCCATCCGGACCTGGAGCAGTTGCGCCAGCGGGTGCTGGCGTCGTTCCACTTGGGGCCACTGACCGAAACCGATACTCGTGCGTATATCGAACATCGTTTGAGCTTAGTCGGTTGGCAGAACGACCCGCGCTTCACCGAGGGCGCCTTTTGGCAGATTTATAGGGAAACCGGCGGGGTGCCTCGCAAGATCAATGCACTCTGCTCGCGACTCATGCTCTTCGGCTTTCTCGAAGAAACCCATGTCGTCGACGAACAGGCTGTCCAGCAGGTTGCCGACGAGCTTAAGACCGAACTCGGAGATGCCGGCGCCAGCGGCGCAGAAGCAGGCCCGGGCGGGAGCAAGAGCCCCGCAGGCGGCGACGAACTCGACCAATTCGATCAGCGACTCTCGCGTATCGAACAAAAGATGGACCGGAACGATCAGGCGATTAAGCGGGCGTTAGCGCTGATTGCATCGCGTATGGATAAGGACACGGAATGACCGCGCTTGCCCGCAACCAAGCGCGGGACAAGGCGGATTCTCGTTTGGCGCAGCGACCGGCAGACGCGGCAGCAGGGCGGAAGCTTGTGAATGCCATGTCTGTGGACGTGGAAGATTATTTCCAGGTCCAGGCGTTTGCCGACAAGATCGAGCGCAGCGACTGGGACGACCTGCCATGCCGGGTCGAGCGCAATGTCGACCGGTTGCTCGAAATATTTGACGAGGCCGGTGTTAAGGCGACATTTTTCACTCTCGGGTGGATCGCGCAAAGATATCCGGCGCTGGTTCGCAGAATCGTCGCCGCGGGGCACGAACTCGCAAGCCACGGCTGGGATCATACCCGCGCCGATTCCCAGGATGCGGATCATTTTCGAGCGGACGTCCGCAAGACGAAAAACTTCCTTGAAGACGTCGGCAGCGTGCCCGTTATCGGCTATCGCGCTGCGACATTCTCGATAGGACCATCAAACTATTGGGCCTTCGATATCCTGGAAGAGGAGGGTTATCGGTACAGCTCGAGTCTTTATCCTGTTCGTCATGATCTATACGGGGACACGGGCGCATCTCGCGTGCCTTTCCACCCGCATGATCTGCCTCTGCTTGAGGTGCCGATGACGACAGTTCAATGGTTCGGTCGCAATTTTCCGTGCTCTGGCGGCGGCTATTTTCGCCTGTTGCCCTATGCAGTGTCCCGTTTCAACATGCGGCGCGTGAATAGGCATGACGGCCAGCACTGCGTGTTTTATTTTCACCCCTGGGAGATCGACCCCGATCAGCCTCGGCAGGGCCATATCGACGTCAAGACGCGATTGCGGCATTACACCAATCTCGGGCTGATGGAGGGACGCCTGAAGCGGTTGTTGAAGGATTTCGCCTGGAGCCGCATGGATCGTGTGTTCCTGGGCTCGGCCTGAACCGGTCGATTGCAATAGAAATGCAGATGACAGGCTCTCGCGATTTGGGTGTTGTCGTGAAGCCTCTGACACAGGGGGATCGCGCGCGGTGGGACGCCTTTGTGACTGCGACGCCGGCGGGAACATTCTGTCATCGCGCCGGGTGGCAGCGCGTCATCTCCGAGGCATTTGGTCATAAAACGCATTTCGTCTTTGCTGAGCGCAATGGCGAAATAACCGGCGTTTTGCCGATGACCGAAATCCGATCGCGCCTATTCGGCCACTCGATTGTGTCCAACGCCTTTCAGGTTTACGGCGGGCCTGTCGCGACCGACGATGAAAGCCGCAATGCGCTAACCCGTCATGCGGAAGGCTTGCTGGTTCAAACGAAGGCGGACCACCTCGAATTTCGCTCAATTGAGGCCGTCTGCCCGGGCTGGCTTGTTAAGAGCGGGCTTTATGTCACGTTCCGGCGCGAAATTTCCGCCGATCACGATGCAAATCTTACCTCCATCCCGCGCAAGCAACGTGCCGTCGTGCGCAGGGGGATTGCCAATCAACTGACAACCCGTGTCGGTCACGACTGGCGCACGCTGCACCGTGTCTACGGCGAAAGCGTGCGCAACCTCGGCACGCCGGTCTTCTCCAGAAAGTATTTCGCCCTGCTGTGCGCGGAATTCGGCGGCGACGCGGAGATATTGGTTGTCGAAGATCAAGGAACGCCGATTGCGGCCGTGCTCAGTTTTTATTTTCGGGACGAAGTCCTGCCTTATTACGGCGGAGGCACGCCGGCTGCGCGGTCGCGTGCCGGAAACGACATAATGTACTGGGAAGTCATGCGCCGGGCTGCCGATCGCGGTTGCCGCATATTCGATTTCGGGCGCAGCAAGGTCGATACCGGGGCCTATAGCTTTAAGAAAAACTGGGGCTTTACCCCCACCGCGCTGAACTATGAGTTCAAGCTGCGGGTTGGCGCTACGATCCCGGACGTCAATCCGCTGAACCCGAAATATCGATTGATGATCGAAGGCTGGAAGCGTCTGCCGCTTCCGATCGCAAATTTTCTGGGCCCGTTCCTGGTGCGGAATCTGGGATGATGGAGGATGTCGCCGATCATATGGAGCCGCTCTTTGAGGGTCAGCCTACACGTCTTGCCGAGGATGCCGAAAACGGGGCGTCGGCGTGAGCATGATGTCCTTACCGGCAACCAGCGACAGAGTTACGCTACAGCGTCTTTGGACAGTTGCTGTCGGTATAGTTGCGGTCGGTGCACTGACATTTGGACTCGTATTCCATGTTGAAGTCGTGCGCGCAGTCGAGGTCTGGAACGAATCCACAGCATATAATCACTGTTTCCTGATCCTCCCGATTTCAGCCTATTTGATTTGGGAGCGGTGGCAGGCGATAGCCGCGCGTCCCCCGCGGCCAAGCTATTGGACGGTTCTGGCTATGATCCCGGTTGGACTCGTGTGGCTTTTTGCTGCCGAGGCGCGGATTACCGAAGGTCAGCAGTTGGCTGCCATGACTCTGTTCGAACTGTTTCTTCTCGCCGTACTCGGGTTTCAGGTTTGGCGAGTTTCGGCGTTCGCGTTTTTGTATCTCTATTTTCTGGTGCCGAGCGGCGCGTTTCTGACCGCTCCGATGCAGGATTTCGCCGCGCGCTTTGCTGTCCGTGGTGTGGAGATGCTTGGGATACCGGTATTTTCAAACGGGCTGGACATCGAGGTTCCGGGCGCGCGATTTACCGTCGCCGAAGCCTGTGCAGGATTGCGCTTTCTGATTGCGTCGGTCGCGCTCGGCACGCTGTACGGCTATACGATGTACCGGAGCTGGCCGCGGAGGGCAGCCTTTATCCTGGTTTCTATCATCGTGCCGATTATCGCAAATGGCTTGCGGGTCATGGGTATCGTGGTGCTCGGTTACGTTCTGGGTGATGCCCAGGCGGCAGTCGCAGACCATTTGATCTACGGTTGGGTCTTCTTCTCAATGGTCAGCGTGATTTTGATCTTGTTGGGATTGCCGTTTCGACAGGATGTGCCGGCCTTCGTGGTCCCGCCGAACCAGCCGGCAGATATGCGTGGGCAGCAATTCAAAATGCTGATGACTGCCGGGCTGTCCGTTGCCTTGATTTCGGTTCTGGTCAGCCCTTTAACGTTGAAGGGGCCGGTCGGGGGCGCCGTGGAGTCCGCCGCACTTGGGCTCAAGCACGCGCTTCACCGGTAATGGCGTTCCAGGCGACGAGCATCGACATTCAGCCGGTCAAGGATTTTGCCGGTCTTGCGCCGATTTGGCTGGATCTTGAAGGGCGATCGGCGGGGTCATTCTTCCAGTCATGGGCTTGGACCGGTTGTCTTGCGGAGAGCAGATTTTCCGACCCATGGCTGTTGTCGGCGCGAAGAGCGGGCAAAGTGGTGGCGTTGGGGTTGTTTAATCGCAGGCCGGGCGGACTGCTAAGGAAAAGGCCCGCGTTTTATTTGGGTGAGAGCGGAACCCCGGCGCTCGATACGATCTTCATCGAGCATAACGGTCTTTTGCTGGATCGCTCAGAGGGTGAAGAGCTTTCACAGGCCTGCTGGGCGGCGCTCGCAGTGGAGAGCGAGAACGGCGTCGGCATATCCCGTTGGCGCATTAGCGGAGTACCCGCCGAAGTGGCGTCGGCATTGCCTGCCGATCGCTCAGTGCGCATCCTGGCTCGCCGACCCGCCCCCTACATCGATCTATCCGCTTACGCCGACCCTTCGGTTCCAATACTCGACCGGTTAAGCGCCAACACTCGGCAGCAACTTCGCCGGTCGCTGCGGGCCTGGGAGAAGATCGGACCGATTAAGCTTGAGAAGGCTGGGACGCCTCAGGAAGCTGATAGTTTTCTCGATTCTCTCAAGGCCCTGCACCAGGCATATTGGGTTGGTCGCGGCAAAGCCGGAGCATTTGCCGAGCCGTTTTTCGAACGCTTTCATCGGGCGCTTATCAGGCGGCCAGCAACATGGCAGTCGGTCGATCTTATCCGTGTCAGCGCCGGAAGCCGGATTGCCGGCTATCTCTACAACTTGGTGCATCATGGTTGGGTTGCCGCCTATCAAAGCGGGTTCGAATTCGGGCCGGACGCCGATCGGCTGCGCCCCGGCTTGATTTGTCACCTGGCGGCGATCGAGCATTATCGGCAGGCCGGCATGCGCTTATACGATTTTCTTGGCGGCGAGGCGCGCTACAAGCGCGGTTTCGCCGATGACGAAAGAGAGCTGCAATGGCTTGAAGTGCGCCCGAAATCATTCTTGCGGTCCGCAGTCGCGCTTTTTCCCAATCACCGTAAAGCAGGTCGAGGTTAGCGTGGCGCGCACTGTAAAGCCCATCCGGCTTGTGACTTTCACTTCCCTGTACCCCAACGCGGTCCAGCCCAACCACGGCGTGTTCGTGGAGAATCGCCTGCGTCACCTCATCGCCAGCGGTGAGGTCGTCAGCCGAGTGGTCGCGCCAGTGCCCTATTTCCCATTTCGCTCTCCGCGCTTCGGACGCTATGGCGAGTTTGCGCAGGTGCCGGCCTGGGAAGAGCGTCACGGCTTGACCATCCACCACCCACGCTTCCCCCTGATCCCCAAGATCGGGATGAACATCTCCCCTTATCTTTTGGCGCTCGCCACACTGCCGGCCGTCAGGGCGGCGATCAAAGCCCAAGGGGGCGCCGACGTTATCGATGCGCATTATCTGTTCCCCGACGGCGTTGCGGCGACCATCATCGGCCGGATGCTTGATATTCCCGTAGTGATGACCGCCAGGGGAACCGATGTCAGCCTGATCCCGCGCTACCCGGTGCCCCGCAGGCAGATCCAGCGTGCGTGCCGTTCGGCGGCGGCCGTAATTACCGTCAGCGCGGCCCTGAAGGACGGGCTGACGGCGATCGATGTCGACCCGGACCGCATCACGGTTTTGAGAAACGGTGTCGATCTCGGACTGTTTCGTCCGTTGGATCGCGAGGCAACCCGCAAACGCCTTGGTCTCGATGGACGCACACTGATTTCCGTCGGCCACTTGATCGAACGCAAAGGCCATCATCTGATTGTCGAGGCAATGCCGGCCCTGCCTGGTTACACTTTGCTGATCGCGGGCGAGGGACCTGAGAGAGCGAGTTTGGAGCGACAGATCGCCGACCTTCATGTCGGCGACAGAGTCAGGCTGCTCGGCGCTCGGCCGCATGCGGAGCTACCGGAGCTTTACGGCGCTGCTGACGCGCTGATCTTGGCTTCCAGCCGTGAGGGGTGGGCCAATGTACTGCTGGAAGCGATGGCTTGCGGAACGCCGGCGATTGCGACCCCGATCTGGGGCAACCCCGAAGTCGTCGCCAAGCCTGAAGCTGGGATTATCATGACGGAGCGCAGCGCCAAAGGCGTGATCGACGCCGTGAACAGCCTGTTCGGCCCCCGTATGCCGACCCGCGAAGCAACCCGCGCCTATGCCTCAGCCTTTTCCTGGGACGCGACGACCGAAGGGCAGATCGATTTGTTTCACCGGATAATCGCGGAGGCTGGGGCGAGGGTGTAGGGAAGCGGTAGATGAAACTAACCCTTTTCGTGCATTACATCAGGATTACCCTAAATAATTCGAAGAGCTCTACGATGGTCCACTATCCGGTATGATTCCCACTGAAAATGTTATGCAGTCACTCCAGAAATCGTGGCGCTTCAGTCGGCCCCAAAGAGATCAAAAGGTCTGCAAGTACACATGACCCCTTTACCCGCTCTAGAAACGGTGTGGTTGAAACGCTACCTTATCTAAAGGTAATACTTTTAGATAATCGGAATGTGCCTTGGCGGTATCCGTTAAGCTGGACGATGAACTGAAAGGCCGCTTGCAGAAACTTGCGACCAATCGACGGCGGTCGGCACATTGGATCATGCGCGAAGCGATCCAGCAGTATGTCGATCGGGAAGAAGCCCGCACCAGTTTTGTGCAGGAGGCTTTGGCTTCCTGGTCTGAGTACCAGACGACCGGTCAGCACCTCACAGGTGATGAGGTCCGAAACTGGTTGGGCACATGGGGAACTGATAAGGAAACCGAAGCGCCGGCGTGCCACGAGTAATCGTTACGCTGGGCGCCCGGCACGGGTTGGAGCGTTACCGTCGCTTCCTAGCCGGTAAGAATCCCCGCGCCGGAGCAAGAGTAGCAGACGCAATTTCGCTGCAGTTTCTGCTCCTAGACTGAAGTTTGCGCTGACTTT
>PLTD01000235.1 GCA_003165335.1 Rhodospirillales bacterium
ATTAGCGGGTGAGCGGTTTGTATTTAATCCGATGGGGTTGGTCGGCCTCCGCCCCCAGGCGGCGATGGCGGTCGGCCTCGTAATCGCCGTAATTTCCCTCGAACCAAACGACCTCGCTGTTACCCTCGAAAGCAAGGATATGAGTGGCCAGCCGATCGAGGAACCAGCGGTCGTGGCTGATCACAACCGCACACCCTGCGAACTGCTCCAAAGCCTCTTCCAAGGCGCGCAACGTTTCGAGATCGAGATCATTGGTCGGTTCGTCGAGCAGTAGCAGATTCGCCCCTGACTTCAGCATCTTGGCCAAATGGACTCGGTTGCGCTCGCCGCCGGATAGGGTTCCGACCTTTTTTTGCTGATCTGGTCCCTTAAAGTTGAAGGCGGAAACATAGGCGCGACTGGGCATATTGCGCTTGCCCAGTTCGATGATTTCCTTGCCATCGGAAATCTCTTCCCAGACCGACTTCTTGCCGTCGAGCGAATCGCGCGATTGATCGACATAGCCAAGTTTGACCGTATCGCCGATCTTGAAACTGCCGCCATCGGCCTTTTCCTGGCCCGTAATCATGCGAAAGAGCGTGGTTTTGCCTGCGCCGTTCGGGCCGATAACCCCCACAATACCACCGGGTGGCAGCTTAAACTCCAGATCGTTGATCAGCAGCCGATCGCCGAATCCCTTAACCAGATGCTCGGCCTCGACGACTACATCGCCCAGCCTCGGCGGCGCCGGTATTACGATTTGCGCCTCGCCGCTGGGGCCGTCGCGAGTTTGAGCCAGCATCGATTCGTAAGCCGAGATGCGCGCCTTGGACTTCGCCTGGCGTGCGCGCGGTGAGGCGCGAATCCACTCCAGTTCCGCCGCAAGCGCTTTCTGTCGAGCGCCCTCCTCACGGGATTCCTGCGCCAGTCGCTTTTGCTTCTGCTCCAGCCACGACGAGTAATTGCCCTCGTAGGGCACGCCCTTGCCGCGGTCGAGTTCCAGAATCCAGCCCGTTACATTATCGAGAAAATATCGGTCGTGGGTCACGAGCACGACGGTCCCGGTATATTCCTGTAGCGTCCGCTCAAGCCATGCCACTGACTCGGCGTCCAGATGATTCGTCGGTTCATCGAGCAGAAGCAAGTCGGGCTTTTCAAGCAGCAAGCGGCAGAGTGCGACACGGCGCTTCTCACCGCCCGAAAGATTCTCGACTGAGGAATCTCCGGGGGGACAACGCAGCGCATCCATAGCGATTTCGACTGTGCGGTCGATATCCCAAGCATCTGCAGCTTCGATCTTCTCCTGCAGTTCCGCCTGCTCTTCGATGAGCTTCATCATCTCATCCGGATCTTCGACCTCGCCCAAGCGCATCGAAACCGCTTCGAACCGATCAAGAATCGCCTTTGTTCCAGCCAAGGCCTCCATGACGTTGCCCTGAACGGTCTTGGTGGGGTCAAGCTGAGGTTCCTGCGGAAGATAGCCGACTCTGGCGCCCTCGGCCGCCCAGGCCTCACCGGAATAGTCGGTATCGTAGCCGGCCATGATCTTCATCAGCGTCGATTTACCGGCGCCGTTGGGGCCAAGCACGCCGATTTTGGCGCCGGGATAAAAGCTGAGCCAAACCCCGTCGAGGACCTTTTTCCCGCCGGGAAACGCCTTGACCAGATTCTTCATCACATAGACGTATTGGTAGGACGCCATGCGCGTTCTCCGTGCAAAATATTGGGTCTCGAGGGAGCGAATGGTTCTACCGCGACGGATCCTCGGGTGCAAACGTCGGCTGCACTTGCGCCCGGCTCTACGAACGGAGATTGTGCACTGCGTTTAACGTTCAAGAGCCAAAGACAAAGCAAATCCCATGTGGCCCGATACTCCAGTCATTCGCCTGTTCGGAACAACGGTACCGATCATACAGGCGCCGATGGCGGGCGAGCCTGACCGGCCCGAATTGACCGCAGCGGTGTCCAGCGCCGGTGGTCTCGGCTCGGCCGGAGTCGCATATCTTCAACCCGAAAGTCTGCGCGAACATATCCGCATAATCCGCGGACTGACCGACCGTCCTTTCGCCGTCAATTTGTTCGCACCTGCCCCAAGCGACGCGTCTCCGGAAAAAATTGCCCGGGCACGGGAATTGTTGGGGCCACTTCGGTCGAGATTCGGGGTTACGGACGAAGCGCCAATTCTGACAATGCCCGATTTCGAAGCGCAGCTGGCGGTCGTAATCGAGGAAAAGCCCGCAGTGCTCTCCTTCACCTTCGGCAATCTGACCGGCCAACAGGTTGCGCGCCTCAAGAATGCGGGAATCGTCGTCGTTGGGACTGCGACTACAGTGCCCGAAGCCGAAGCGCTCGAAGCGTCGGGTGTAGATGCGATCGTCGCACAAGGTGCCGAGGCCGGCGCGCATCGTGGAACTTTCCTCAAATCCTTCTCCCAAAGCCTGATCGGGCTGATGGCTTTGGTGCCGGCAATGGTCGATCGGGTCCGCGTCCCGGTAATTGCCGCGGGGGGCATCATGGACGGTCGCGGTATCGCGGCCGCGTTGATGCTTGGCGCAACCGGCGTTCAACTCGGCACGGCATTTCTCGTCAGCAGCGAAAGTGGCGCAGACAGGTCCTGGAAAAATGAGATATTGGCCCTTACATCCGACCGGACGCAGGTTAGTCGGGTCTATTCTGGCCGGCCGGCACGTGGGATACGCAACTTAATGATGGAGACTCTCGAGACTCATATCGAAGAATTGCCAGGATTCCCTGCCATGAACAGCCTAACCCGTGCCATAAGAAGCGCAGCGGCGAAAAGCGGCGATACAGGCGCGCAATCGTTGTGGGCCGGGCAGGGTGCCGTTCTGGCGCGGGCCATGCCGGCGGGCGATCTTTTGCGCGCTCTGGCAGATGAAACCGGCCGCAGGCTGGATGAGGGATACAGAGGATGATTCGCGGCGTCGCCTTATTCGATCTCGATCACACGCTGACCCGCCAGGATAGCTTTCCCATGTGGATTGCAGTGCTGGTCGGTTGGAGGAGGACATTGCGCGCCTTTGCAATGGCCGGTTTCGCGGTTCGCCCCGGCCGGTCCGATTTGCGCGGTCGCGCCAAGGAATCGATCCTGCGCTGGTCGGTCAGGGGGGCCACTCTCGCCGAAGCGCAAGCTGCGGGCAGACTGCTCGGCCAACGCATCCGCTGGCGGGAAAGCGTCCTCGCCGCTCTTAACGCCCATCGCGCAGCCGGCTGCGCAATCGTTATCGCGACCGGCGCTCCTGAACTCTATGTGGCGCCGCTGCTGAGGGCTGCCGGTATCAGGGCCGACGCGGTCATCGGCACCGCCCTGGAAATCATCGACGGCAAACTGACAGGAAAGCTAGCCAGCGCGAACTGTGTCCGAGACGAAAAGGCCCGCCGCGTCTCGGAATGGATATTGGCCAACGGCCCGTTTAAGGAGAGTTGGGGCTACGGCAATCGCCCCCACGATCTGGCAATGCTGGCCCTGACCGACAATCCGATTGTGATCGACAAGCATTAGGCTGCAAGAGCACCGAGGAAAGCTGCCAGTCGGCGCAGTGCGTTATAAGACGCGCCGCCCGCCACTAAGGGATCAGATCCGCAGCGCCTTCGGCGTCGGACGATTCGGTCGAAGTTCGACGAAATCGAACGCGGTGCCGTCGGGCAGAGCAAGGCAATTAACGATCGCTTCGGCGACGGTCTTCGCCGTCATCATGCCGTCGCAGTTCGGTCCCATATCGAGCCATCTCTTGAACGCACCCTCGGCTTCTTCCGCACTGGCCGCACCGCCGAAAGTCGTATCGGCGGTTCCAGGACTGAAGACAGTAACACCGATATTTTCCGCCTTTACTTCCTCACGCAGTTCGAAAGTGAAACGCTCAGCCGCAGCCTTGGTCGCACCATAGATCGAAAGATGCGGAAACTCCTCGGGATGACGTACCGTTGCCGAGGTTACGTTGACTATCCGGCCGCCGCCGTTCCCGCGCAAATAAGGTATCGCAGCCTGACTACCGTACACCACGCCCAAGAAATTGGCCTTTACCTGGAGCATGACCGCGGCTTCGCTGAGCGTTTCTATACGGCAGACCATCGTCGCACCGGCGTTGTTGATCACGCCGTCGAGTCGGCCGAAGACCGACGCCACGCGCTCGAAAGCCGCAAACATCGGACCGCGCTCTCCGACATCCACCGCGACACCAATCGCCGACCCGCCAATCGAGGCGGCCGCGGCCGCGACCCCGTCCGCGTCTCGTGCAAACAAGGCGACGCGTGCTCCTCGCTCAGCAAGCAGCTTGGCCGTTGCAAAGCCGATGCCGCGCGATGCTCCAGTGACGACATACACACGATCGGCAAAGGAATAGGTCACGCGGACTGACCGAACGATATAGTTGCACTAAACCAGAAAAGACGCATGCGCTTCCCCATTCCAGATGGTCTCAATGCGCCGCAAACCGACCTGGCTGGGCGCAGGGCGCGCAATGTTCCACGCGACAAAATCAGGGTCAATTAGATTCCCGCGAGCGAATGACCCCAACGATGCTCGACACCGGATTGCGGTCTGCTATAAGGCGCGAACAACGCAGACATGTGAGACTCATTAGTCGCTCATGGTCGCCAATCGATCAGCCGGTTTAGCTCAGCGGTAGAGCAGCGGTTTTGTAAACCGAAGGTCGGCGGTTCAAATCCCTCACCAGGCACCAGCTATTGTGGGCTCATATGATCATCTCCGCGCCAAACAAATTTACCGATGGTGCGTAT
>PLTD01000025.1 GCA_003165335.1 Rhodospirillales bacterium
TATGCAAACATCGTATAATATATATTATGGAAAATAAACTATATAATCGGATCAGAATGTTAGGCTAATCCAAGCTTCGCCAGCGCGGCCAATCACGCCACCGGTCATCTAAAATGAGTCTGGCGAGTATCAGCATGATCACGAGTGTGAAGATCGCCGCGAAAACCACGTCGCTCAGGAAATGAGAGCCACGGCCCATGCGCATTAACCCCACGACGGCTGAAAACGCGCTTAGCCCGATCCACCAGGCGCGCCGGTTGCGTGTAGCGATCACTGCAAAAGCCAGGAAACTTGTCGCCAGCGACGCGTCGCCTGACACGAACGAGCAGTTTTTGTCGCATTGGGTGCTTCGCATGAATGGCGGGCTGAACTGCTTTGGACCGCCGAATTCGAGAATCTGACTGGGCCGCGCCCTGCCCCAGCTATCCTTGAAAATGACATTCGTCACCACGCCGGGGGCAATCCCAATGGTCAAGGCGACAAACAAAAAGTTCTTTGGTGTCAATCCCCAATAGGCAGTCTTTCGTATAAGACCGTAGATGAAAACGCCGACGATAACGACCACAAACCACTCCATTGCATAGTGGATTTGGGTGTCGAAGACACGTCCGATCCAGGTTTCACCCAAAGTAAAATCCCTGGGCGGAACGAAGAACCAGCCGGCCACGCCAAGGTCGATTGCCGGAAATACGACGAATGTGATCGCCAAAACGACGAACATTAATCCCAGAACATGCAGCGCACGCGTGTCGACGAGGTCGAGCAGATACGACCGGCAGCGCTTCAGGTAATGCAAAATGTTGATCGTTCCTCGTGCTATCGGCTCCAGGCTTACAGGTTCGATTGCCGGCAAACCGGGCAATTGACGCCGAATTTTATCATTGAAACCAGAGAGTTGGTCCGCTAGCTCTGAGACGCCGCTGACGCCGCTGAGCCAGCTCGAATCCGCTGTCCTTGCAGTTCCGGGCCGATCTGCAGATGCACGAAAGGCTTGAACCAGCTCACTTCGAAACTCCGCTGTACGCGGCACGGCGGCCAGTTCGGGCAATGCCGAACGAACCTCGTCGCTGTCAGTGAACGGATGACGGTGCAAAACATCCGGTATCCAAACCCAACCCGATACCGGGTCATGGCGGATAAATCCGTCCTTTTCCAGACGCGCGACGATGCCCGCGATGTCTTGGGCGGCTACGCCGGTCTGAACCGCAATCTGTCCCGGTTCCAGCTCAAAGCTACCGATCCGATTGGATGTCGGGCCCGACAGAAGATAGGCCCCGACCAAGCGCGCCTCGGGGGTCCAGTCCCTGCCCGCACCCTGCTGCCAGATCAATTCCTGCCACTGATGCCCGGCCATATCGCTTCATCCGCCCCTGAAGCCGGACAACTCGTAAATGAAATATCCGCGCCGTCGTCCCTGTCCGGCGCTGACGGTCCATTCTTCCGTCAACTTATGATCCGAGAACTTGTCCAGAATATCGCTGCGGTCGGAAAAGCGAGCGATTAAAAGGACATGCGATCCGTTTGCGGCAGTAATCGGGTTCTCCAGCTCATACTGGTTCCCGGGCGGTCCGTTACCGGTTGCGATCGCCAGCGGAAAATTCCTGTAGCGCAGATAATAATCGAGTTCGGCCATTACCTCTCGGTCGTCTGCCGCAACGATTGAACCATCCGGGGCCGAATCGAGCCGGTGCAACACAAGTTGCGATAGGCTGTGCCAGCCGCGCATCTGGTGAAACATGTCGATCGGCTTCGGCAAGGTGATGTTGATCGCGCCTGCGAAATAGGTCGTGAAAGCGCCGAAAAGCAGAAGTTGCAACACCAGCGACAGGCGGATTGGCCAAAAGCGGTTGATGCCGTCCAGCCAGCCGACAACGAGGACAGTGCCGGCGATGTAGGAAACTGCAGCCCAATTGGCATGGGCACGCGATATCCCGCTTTGCAGGATCATCAAGGTCAGAACGGGGATCGCAAAAGAAAATAGAAAACGCTCGCGCGGGTTTGGCGGGCTCCGGCGCCAAAGGACCAACCTGGCGATCAATGCGAGAAGTAGGATTGGTCCGAAGACACCGAATTGCGCAACGGCAAAGTTCGCCGCCTCGAACAGATGCAGCCCGCCGCCCTGCCCCCAATTCGCATTTGCAGCCGTATGCCCGACCGTTGCCCAACCGTGGCTGGCATTCCAAATCACATTGGGTGCGATGATCGCGGCCGCGACAATGGCGGCCAGAAGCAGGTATCGCGAGGCTGCTTTTAACGGACCGTGCGGACCAATCACCAGGAAAATGGCGAATCCCAGCAGGAAATAGCCCATGGCATATTTCGCCAGGAACCCCAATCCGAAGGCTATGCCGAGGGTTATGGCCCAACGCCAATCGGGCTCGCTCCAGACCTGCCAGATTGCCAGCAGGGCCAAGGCCCAGAAAAACAATAACGGCACGTCGGTTGATATCACGAGGCCTGAGAAGATGACGCCGGGCAAGGTCGCGTACAGCAGGGCTGCGAAAAAACCGACCCGCGCGCTGTAAATGGCCCGGCCTAAGAACGCTACGACGATCCCGGTCGCTGCATGGAACAGGGGCGCGCCAAGGCGCACGCCCCATTCGTCGTTGCCGACAACTGCGGTCGTGGCTGCAATCAGCCAGGCGATGACCGGGGGCTTTGAGAAATATCCGAAGGCGAGATGGCGCGACCATGACCAGTATTGCGCCTCGTCGGGCAGCAGATCGAGCGGGCTGTTGCGCAGCGCAAGAACGCGCGTGAAGGCTATGAAAAGATTGATGGAAATAGTCCAGACCAGCCAGGTGCGCGGCGGAATCTCCAGTGGCGTCGCGGGCGCGCGGCGAAGGGCCGGTTTGGGTTCAGCCATCGTCATAGATGACCTTCCCGTCATAGGCCGGTTCGATGCCCGCAGGCAGAACGGCCAGCAGCGACCGGTAATCCATGCTTTGATTGAGATGGGTCAGATAGGCTTCTTGAGGGGCAACGCGTGCGATCCACTCCAAGACCTGCTCGAGATGAGCATGAGCGATATGCGGCTCCCGGCGCACCGCCGCAACCACCCAGGTTTTGACGCCGGCCAGGGTTTCGAAAGCAGCCTCCGGCAATGACTTAACATCGGTTGAATAGGCAAAACTGCCGGTGCGAATGCCGATAGTCCTGCAAACCACATGGTCCTGTTCGAACAGCGTCAGGTCGACGGCGCCGATTTGCAGCCGGGGCTCCGCCTCATGAATTTGGAGGAATGGCTTGTCGTAATAGCCCGCCCTGGCGCCTCCGAACATATATGAGAATCGAGCCCTAATCTGTTCCATTAATTCCGGAAAACCATATATCGGTAAAGGCTTTCCGCCGTAATCTACGAACGCCCTCAGGTCGTCGATACCTTGCGTATGGTCGGCGTGCGCATGGGTGAAAACGACTGCGTCGATCTTTCTGACGCCTGCCGACAGCATCTGTTCGCGCAGATCCGGGCCTGCATCGATCAAGACTGTCGTGCCCTCACGTTCGATCAGGATAGAGGAACGGCGTCGCCGGTTGCGCGGTTCTGCCGGGTCGCAATTGCCCCAATAGCCGTTCGACATCGGCACACCGGTGGAATTGCCGGAGCCCAGAATGGTGATGCGCGTTGTCATTGTTGGGTCGGTACAGCCTTGGGAAACAATCGGAAGAAGTTTTCTGTCGTGCGTGCCGCCAGTGCTTGCGGCTCCAGACCGTGGATGTTTGCCAATACCTGCGCGGTATGGACCACGAATGCCGGCTCGTTGCGTTGTCCCCGTTTCGGTATCGGCGCCAGGAACGGGGCATCCGTTTCGACGAGCATGCGGCTTAAAGCGACCTTGCGCGCCGTCTCGCGCAGTTCTTCGGATTTCTTGAAAGTGACGATCCCTGAAAAAGAGATATGAAATCCGAATTCAATCGCATCTTCAGCCAGTTGCGGGCTTGAGCTGAAACAATGCAATACGCCGGTAAGGCCCGTTCCCTGCCCTTCCTCACGCAAAATTCGCATTGTGTCGTCTTCCGCGTCGCGCGTATGAACAATGACCGGAAGCTTCAGCTCCAGCGCCGCCCTGATGTGACGGCGGAATGCCTCCTGCTGCAGCTCGCGCGGGCTGTTGTCATAGTAATAATCCAGTCCCGTTTCGCCGATGGCCACGGCTTTCGGGTGCTGACCCAGTTCAACGAGCGTGGCCGTCGTGATGTCGACCTCTTCTTCCGCGCTGTGCGGATGGGTGCCCAGCGAGCAGGATATGTCCGCATTCCTTTCCGCGATGCGTGCGACCTCACCGAACCGGTGAACACGGGTACAGATCGTCAGGAAATGCCCGACGCCGGCCGCGCGAGCCCGGTCGATGACGGCTTCCTGCTCGGCGGCGAAATCCGGAAATTCGAGATGGCAGTGGCTGTCGACCAGCATCTTAGCCGCTACTCCGCCTCGACAATACGCGGGAACAGCCCTTGAGGCGGCGGAAGAACCGTGCCGGGTGTCAAAGTGCCCTCTTCGCCCAAGAAAGCAAAGTTGCGCTTGTCTTCGGGAACCGCAAGCTGATTCAACAGGCGCGACATCGTTTCGGGCATGAAGGGTTGCACAACGATTGCCAAAGTCCGCAGCGTTTCCGCCAGCACATAGAGAACCGTACCCATGCGGGCGACGTCGGTCTTTTTCAACGCCCAGGGGGCATTTGTGTCGATATAGACGTCGCTTGCGCCGACAACGCCCCAAATGGTCCGCAGCACCTCGTGGAACGACTGCAGCCGTAAATCGCTCTCGATACGCTCCCACAGGCGATGTGCCACATCGAGCAGCGCTTTGTCTTGATCCGTAAAGGCGCCGGGTTCCGGAATGGCGGCGGCACAGTTCTTCTGAATCAGCGTCAGTGTCCGCTGCGCCAGATTGCCGATCCCGTTGGCGAGATCCGCATTGATCCGGCGGATGGCGGACTTATGCGAGAAGTCGCCGTCATTGCCGAACGGCACCTCGGCCATCAGCAGATAGCGCGTCTGGTCCAGCCCATAGGTTTCGACCAATTGGCTGGGGGCGATAGCATTGCCCAGCGATTTGGATATTTTCTGTCCCTCGATCGTCCACCAGCCGTGGGCGAACACGCGCTTGGGCTGATCCAGGCCGGCAGCCATCAAAAAGGCGGGCCAATAGACCGTATGAAAACGGACGATATCCTTGCCGACGAGATGGAGATTGGCAGGCCAGAAGCGGTCGAATTGAGACCCCTCCCCCATCCCAGGGTAACCCAGAGCGGCGATATAATTCACCAGCGCGTCCAGCCAGACATACATCACGTGCTTTTCGTCGCCCGGCACCGGAACGCCCCAGGAAAAACTGGTACGGCTGATCGATAAATCCCGCAGGCCGCCTTTGACGAAGCTCTTGATCTCGTTGCGGCGGCTGGACGGGGCGACCAGGTCCGGCTCGGATTCGTATAGCGCCAGCAGCGCATCGCCATAGGCCGACAGGCGAAAGAAATAGCTGGGCTCTTCTACCCAGGTCACCGGTGCGCCCGACGGTGCGATTTTGCCGCCGTCAGGTCCGTCTTTCAGTTCGGCTTCGTCATAGAAGGCTTCGTCGCGCACGGCGTACCAGCC
>PLTD01000108.1 GCA_003165335.1 Rhodospirillales bacterium
CATGCCGGTCGATCCCGGCAATCTGATCCTGATCGCTGAGATTGGGGGAATTCCCGTTCTGGGCCTGCCGGGCTGTGCCCGATCCCCGGCGCGCAACGGTTTGGACTGGGTGCTGGAACGGCTTGCCGCCGGCCTCCCGGTAACGCAGGCCGACGTCGCCCGCATGGGCGTCGGCGGCCTGCTGATCGGTCAGGAAGAGGAGAAGGATTATCTCTAGGGTCGCCGCGATACTGCTCGCGGCAGGCGAGTCCAGGCGTTGGGGCCGTAACAACAAACTGCTCGCGCCTGTCGACGGGCGGCCGATGATACGGCACACGGCGGAAGCGATAGTAAAATCACGGGTCCGTCCCGTGCTGGTCGTGACGGGGCACGAGTCCGAGGCCGTTCGGACTGCGCTGTCAGGTTTTGACATGTCGTTTCATCATGCGCCGGATTTCGCCGATGGCATGTCGGCTTCGCTTAAGGCCGGCATCGCCGCCGTGCCGGCGCATTGTGACGGCGCACTGATCTGCCTTGGCGACATGCCGTTCGTTAGGGCGGGCACGTTCGACAAGATCGCCGATGCTTTCGCGGGACAGGCCGCTGTGTTTCCCACCTATGCGGGCAAACGCGGCAACCCGGTCCTGCTGTCCCGGTCGCTGTTCGCGGACATCATGGATCTGTCGGGCGATCAAGGCGCGCGCGCTTTGCTGGGCGCGATTCCTGATCGGGTGGGCGAGGTCGCAGTTGAAGATCCGGGCGTGCTGCGCGATCTCGACCGGCCCGAGGCGCTCGGCGGGAGTCAATGAACCCGTCCGATATTTCCCCCGAAGAATGGCAGGCAATCTGGCTCACCCTCAAGGTCGCAATCGTTGCCGTGCTGGGCAGCCTCCCTGTTGCGGTCGCTGTGGCCTGGCTTTTGTCCTATCGGAATTTTCCCGGAAAGATCTTTGTCGAGGCTTTGATCAGTCTGCCGCTGGTATTGCCGCCGGTCGTAACAGGCTATGCGCTTCTGATCCTTCTGGGCCGCCAAGGCTATATCGGGCATTTCCTGGATAAGGACCTTGGTATCGTGTTGGCCTTCCGCTGGACCGGCGCTGCGGTCGCAGCCGCAGTGATGGGCTTTCCGTTCATGGTGCGCGGCATCCGCCTGTCGTTCGATGCGATCGAGCGCGATCTGGAAGGCGCGGCGTCGTCGCTGGGCGCTCCCGGCTGGCTGGTGTTCCTTAGCGTTACACTGCCGCTCGCGGTGCCGGGTCTGCTTTCGGGCGCGGTGCTGGCCTTCGGCCGCAGCCTCGGCGAATTCGGCGCGACGATCACTTTCGTGTCGAGCATTCCCGGTGAGACTCGAACGATATCCTCAACGATCTATGCCCTGTTGCAGACCCCGGACGGCGATGCGGCAGTATTGCGGCTATGCGCAATTTCTGTGGTTCTGTCCCTTGCCTCGTTGATTCTCTCCGAATTATTGATCCGCTCCGGCCGGCGGCGTCTCGCACGATGACCGGCATCGAATTCAAGGCGCGGTTACGCCTGGGCGACTTCACGCTCGACGCTGCATTCACGGGCGAGGGTCGGGTGACGGCCTTGTTCGGGCCGTCCGGTTCCGGGAAAAGCACCATATTGCGGATGATCGCCGGCCTGTTGAAACCCGATGAAGGCCGGATCGTGTTGGCGGGGCGGGTTGTCTTCGATTCCGCTCTTGGCGTCGATCTGGCCCCGCGTCTTCGCCGCGTCGGGCTCGTATTCCAGGATGGGCTGCTCTTCCCGCATATGAGCGTTCGGCAGAATTTGCTCTACGGCTCCTGGGCGCGGCGCGCGAAACGGTCGGCTGCCTTCGACGCGACAGTCGGGATTCTCGATCTGGGCGGCCTGCTCGACCGTGCGCCGCGCCATTTGTCGGGTGGCGAGCGCCAGCGCGTGGCTATCGGCCGGGCGCTTTTATCCGAGCCGGCCGTCCTGTTGATGGATGAACCGGTGGCCGCAATCGACCAGGAACGCCGAGCGGAGATTCTGCCCTATCTGGAAACGCTCACCCGTGAATATCCCATTCCGCTGCTTTACGTGTCCCACGCTCTGGACGAAGTGGACCGCCTTGCACAGCAAATCGTCCTCCTGCGCGAAGGCCAGGTGGTTTCGAATGAATGATGGGCGCGGGGCGCGACCTCGTTATTGCGCCCCTAAAACTTCGAACCCGTAGTGGGTGAAGATCGCTTTTGCGGCCGGTGAATCCAGGAAGGCGATAAATTTCCCTGCGTCGGGGTGGTGGCTCGTCGTCACGATCGCCACCGGATAGCGTATCGGCGTGTGCGTATCTTCCGGGAAAAGCCCGACGATCCTCACCTTCGGGTCGACCTTCGCGTCCGTCTCATACACGATGCCCAGCGGGGCTTCGCCGCGGGATACCAGAACCAGTGCGGCGCGGACATCCGCAGCGGGTGCCAATTTCGACCGCACGGAATCCCAAACGCCCAGTTTCGTCAGCGCTTCTTTGGCATAGATGCCGGCCGGAACGTTCGAAGGGTCCCCTAGGGACAATCGTCCGTCGCCCAAGGCCTTGCCTAAGGCGAAGCCGGGCTTGATCGCAATCTTCAGCGGGTTGTCTGCGCCGCTGATCAAGGCCAGACGGTTTCCCAGCAGATCGTGCGGTGAGCCGACGAGCGCGCGCTTGGACAGATAATCCATCCACTGCTTGTCGGCCGAGACGAATATGTCCGCCGGTGCGCCATGTTCGATCTGCTTGGCCAGGACCGAGCTCGACGCGTAGGAAGTGACCGGAGGGGCGGCCCCGGTTTTCTTCCATTCCGTCGCGACATCGTCGAGTGCATTTTTCAAACTCGCGGCCGCGAAAACGGTGAGTGGTTCGGCATGTGCGGACGGAACCGGCAGGCGGCCAAGGACGACGACGGTCAGCAGGGCGATAAGGGCAGGACGAAGAAATCTCCGCATGATCATTTGACCTCGATACTGATGATGGCGCCGACGGCGCGTCCCGCCGCCTTATCGCCGGGGATGATGAGGCGCGCGAAACCGTCGGCGCCTTCGATCGGTTTGCCGCCCTGTTGATAGGCGATGATCGCCTGATCTCCAGCGAACTCGGGCGATACCTCACCCAGCGATAGAACTGCGCTATAGCCGTCGCTACCTGTGACGACTACCAAATGACGAACGATGTCGTTCTTCCGGGCGGGGTCGACTGAGACGCCGGCTTCTTCGATCAGGGTCCAGAGGAGTACGCCCGTAAACGAGTCCGTGAGTGCGCCGTGGCCCGTGTGCATAAAGACGGTTTCCGTCGTCTGCGGCTCATGCTGCAGATCGGCAAGAGCAACTGTCCGGGGGTGATCGACCGTCCCCTTTATCGCGATGCTCTCGCTGCGGCCGGGACGGTCAGCCAGCGCAGCAGACGGGACTGCGATGGAAATGACGAGAGCAAAACAGGTGCGGATCATCCAAAGCTCCTGGTTATCGCTATATTCTATAGAATATAGCGATTTGGACAATCCTTGCCCATGGAGGCGGCGAGTTAAGTCTGGGTCGGGTTCGCCCGTACGGCCAATTGTCCGGCCAGTTGCTCCAAGGGTTTGGCGACGGCCTCGGAGGCGTCTTTCTCGATCTTTCGGTAAAGCTGCACCAGCTCGTGGCCGAACTCGGTCAGGGCGGCATGGCCGCCGCCCTTACCGCCGGTTTGCGCTGCCGTGACCGGCTGGCGGAAACTTTGGTTCAATTCGGCGACCAGCAGCCAGGCGCGCCGGTAGGACATATTCATCATCCGCGCCGCTTCGCTGATCGAACCGTGTGCCGCGATCAGCTCAAGCAGGCGGATTTTGCCCGGGCCTAACCGGACCTCACCTTCTACGCAACGAATGAACAACCGCATGGCCGACTTTCCGTAGTGATGATCGCGACCATACTATAAGCCCGGAATTATCGGTAAGGCGGGAATTCCTTGACGCCAATCAATCCGCGTCGGGCCTGGCGCCTTGCGCTATGCAGGCGGCGCACAGACCGATGACTTCGATAATCTGGTGGACTGGCAGGAATCCTTTGGCCTCAGCACTGGCCTGCATGCGCATGGAAAAATCATGATCCGCCAGTTCCTCTGCCTGACCGCATTGCGAGCAGACTAGAAACTGGCTCTGATGCGCATGCTCCGGATGGCGGCAGGCGGCAAATGCGCTTTGAGATTCGATCTTGTGAGCCAGGCCCGCACGCTGAAGCGCGTTGAGCGCGCGATAAATGGTTGGCGGTGCCACACGCTTTCCACGGGTCCTCAGGCTGTCGATCAGCCAATAGGCGGCGACAGGCTTATCGGCCTTGCGCAGCAGTTCCAAGATTAATGCCCGCATCCCCGTTGGCCGGGAATCTATCTTCTCTGAGATGTCGCTTCCCCTTTTGGGAAACGCCAAAATAGCGTCGACCATGATGCCTGTCCCGGTTGACTGCCTGCTTTTATCGAACCGCCCCTGGATGGGCAGGATTAGCCGAAGACGGGCGTTACCCTTAACCGCGAAGGGATTTTACCCACTATAGCTCTGTAGATGGATTAATAAAATTGTTTTGATCTGATGCGACGCTATGACCGAACAAGTCACAACCGCGGCCCGCGATCTCGATTTTCGGGGTAATGGGGGCTGGTGCCGCAGCTGGACTGTCGCCTACCAAACTGGACTCGTAGGCGGAAATCAGCAGATGGCCGTCACCGCGTTCCACTGAACGATCTTTCCAGTTCGTTCTCCTCGATTGAGACGAAGAAACCGAAGCTGGCGCTTGGTTGGGTTCAAGGATGTTGGGATGCTTTCTTCGGTTGAGACCTATGGACGATCCGGAAACAGCCTTCGATAGCGCACCGTTATCCAAAATGCGGGCGGACTATTGGTAAAAAGCTGCTCGGGTAATCGGCCAAGTGCAGGCCGATACCTGGGATACTGGAGTCAAACGCCGGAGGATTTTTTCTGGCCAATCGCCCCGAAAAATAGGCGTCATTCCCTCGCAGCCGGGAGTGACGGGATACGCTTGCCACGTAAACGCATTTATCTGCGCTCATGCTCCCTCAGCCTGGAGAACAGCTCCACGAAGTTGCAGGGGCGGTGGCGGTAATCCAGCTGGTCTTTCAGGACCATCTCCCATCCGTCTCGGCACGCGCCCGGTGAGCCGGGCAGTGCGAACAGATAGGTTCCGCGGGTTACGCCCGCAGTGGCGCGGGATTGGATCGTCGAAGTCCCGATCTTTTGATAGCTCAGCATCCGGAACAGTTCGCCAAAGCCCAGGATCGATTTTTCATAGATTGCCTCGAAAGCTTCGGGCGTTACGTCGCGGCCGGTAACGCCGGTGCCACCGGTCGAGATCACGACATCCACCCCCTCGTCGTCGATCCACGCGCGCAGCTGCGCGGTGATCAGCAATTGGTCGTCCGGCACGATCGCGCGGGCTGCCAGGATATGGCCGGCCGCACCCAGCAGCTCGATCAGGGTCCCGCCGGATTTGTCGTCGGCCAGGGTCCTGCTGTCGGAGACGGTCATAACCGCGATTCGTACGGGAATGAACTGGCGGGATTCGTCGATGCGCGGCATGGCTGTCTTTCCTGTCTGAACGCTTGTCGGGGCTGGTATCGTCGAAACCCCACCCAAATATAGGGGGTGGCAAGACGGTCTTGTCGAGACGTAACGATTTGTCGACCATTGCGAATAGCGTTATATCTCTCGCAATAGATCGATTGAGTGACGGATAGATGACGCTGCCTGTCAGGCTTGAATATTTTGCGCTGTTACGCGAGCAGCGTGGGCTGGGCGCGGAATCGGTTGTGACGAGTGCCGCCACAGCGCGCGACCTTTATCGCGAACTGGCTTTGGCGTATGGCTTCACACTCGCCGTTGATCGGGTACGGGTGGCGATCAACAACGAATTTGCCTCATGGGATCGTCCCTTGGCGGCTAACGATACGGTCGTCTTTATCCCACCGGTTGCAGGCGGCTGAACCATGAGCCTTCCCTTTGATGGGTTCGAGATTTCGGGCGAACCGCTCGACATTCGCGCGTTGGCCGCGTCGCTGACCGACCGCACGGCAGGCGCGCTTGCCAGTTTCGAAGGGTGGGTCCGCGACCATAATGACGGCAGGCAGGTCGACGGCCTCGATTACGAGATATTCGCGCCCCTGGCCCTGGCCGAGGGCGCTGCGATTCTCGATGAGGCGCGGCAGAAATATAAGGTCAACGCAATCAGAGCGATCCATCGCCACGGCATGCTGGCGATCGGCGATTGTGCAGTGTGGGTTGGCGTGGTTTCGGCCCACCGCGATGAGGCGTTCCGCGCCTGTCGCTATGTGATCGATGAGGTCAAGCACCGGCTGCCGATCTGGAAAAAGGAACATTACCGCGACGGCACAGCCGAGTGGGTCAATTGCCAGCATCCGGGCACGGGCCAAGAGGATCATGCCCACGGCGACGGGCATTCGCATGGCCATGACCCAGCGCCGGCCTTCGCTGAATCCGATTTCTACGCCCGCCAGATTCGCCTGCCTGAAGTTGGCGAGGCAGGGCAGGTGAAACTCAAGGCCGCACGGGTGCTGATCGTGGGCGCAGGCGGTCTGGGCAGTCCGGCCGGCCTAATGCTGGCCGCGGCGGGCGTCGGCACCATCGGTATCGCCGAGTTCGACACGCTGGAGGCCAGCAATCTGCACCGGCAGGTACTCTATGCGGCCGCCGATGTCGGGCAGCCCAAGGTGGAAATGGCCGCCAAGCGCCTGAAAGCTTTGAACCCCTTCATCGACGTGAAAATCCACGCCGCAAAGGCCGATGCCGCAAACCTGCCTGGCTTGTTCGGTCAGTACGATCTCGTCTTGGATTGCACAGACAATTTCACAACCAAATATCTGCTGGCCGATGCCGCCGTTCTGTATGGCGTGCCCGTCGTTCAGGCGAGCATCCATCGATTCGAGGGCCAGCTTCTGACGATTGATCCGGCGTCCGACGGCGGATGCCTGCGTTGCCTCTGGCCGGCCCCTCCGCCCGAAGGGCTGATAGGCAATTGCGCCGAGGTGGGTGTGTTGGGCGTAACCCCCGGGCTGTTCGGCACTTTGCAGGCCTCTGAGGCGCTGAAGATCATCTTGGGCTTGCCGGGCATTCTCAACCGGCATTTGTTGATCATGGACGCGCTCTCGCTGGAGACCCGCCGCATCGCAAGACGGCGCGACGCCGATTGCCCTCTGTGTGGGGCCAATCCCACCATTCATGCGCTTGCGAAACCTGAGACCGCGGCCTTCGAATTGGATGCGGCCGCCTTGTCGCCGCAGGCCCTGGCGCGCTACCGCATCGTGGATCTGCGCGAGGCGGATGAGCGATCCGAGCATCCGCTGCCTCAGGCCTTCCACGCGCCTTTCAGCCGGTTCGATGCCGCCAACCCCGCGTTCGATGCGTCTCGGCCCGTGCTGCTGGTTTGCGCCGCCGGGCGCCGCAGCCAGTCCGCAGCCCAGCAGCTGCGTGCTCAGGGTTGGAACGATGTGTTCAGCCTCATTGGCGGGGCCAAGTCGCTCGCCCATCTGTTCCATCAGGCGGCGGAATGACTGTGGAGAATCGCCTGATCGACCGGCACGGCCGGCGCCACAGCTATTTGCGCCTGTCGATCACCGACCGCTGCAACCTGCGCTGCACCTATTGCATGCCCCCGCAAGGGATCGACTGGACCCCGCGCACTGAGATTTTGACCGCCGACGAAATCGTTCGGCTGGGATCGATTTTCGTCGGGATGGGCATCACCAAGATCAGACTGACCGGCGGCGAACCTCTGTCGCGCCGCGATATCGGCCAGATCGCCGAAAGGCTGGGCGCATTGCCCGGACTGAAGACGCTGGCGATGACGACCAACGGCATTTCCCTGGCAAAGCGCGCCGGAACGCTGCGCGCGATGGGCCTGAATGGTCTGACCATCAGCCTGGATACGCTGCGTCGCGAACGGTTCATCGAGATCGCCAAGCGCGACCAGTTCAACGCCGTGATGGACGGGATCGAGGCGTCGCTGGCGGCGGGCTTCGCGCCGCTCAAAATCAACGTCGTGGTGATGCGCGGCGTCAATGACGATGAAATCCTCGATTTCGTCTCCTGGGCCAAGAACAGGCCGATCAACGTCCGCTTTATCGAATATATGCCCTTTCCGGACAATAAATGGTCGACCGGCGGCCTGATGCCCTATGCCGAAATCCGGGCGTTGATCGAACGGCACTATGAGATGATCCCGCTCATGGGCGACGCGACTGCCGTCGGCAAGGACTTCCGCCTGGCCGGATATGCCGGGTCGGTCAGTTTTGTCACCTCGATGACCGAAAGCTTCTGCGGCGCCTGCAACCGGCTGCGCGTCACCGCCGACGGCAACATCAAATCCTGCCTGTTTCATCCTGCCGAACAAAGCCTGCGCGATTGCATGCGCTCGGGCGGATCGGACACGGATGTCGAAAAGCTGATACTGGGCGCGGTGGATGCCAAGCAGGCTGCCCACCCGCCGATGGAAGAACTTCTAACGATGAAGAACCGCACTATGATCGAAATCGGCGGCTGAACGGATGGACAGCGAATATCAACCGCCCGGCATGCGCGATGTCTCCGAAAAGAAGGTGACCAAGCGCACGGCCACCGCTCAGGCGACGTTGCGTGCGCAACCGGAGACAATCCGCACCATTGTCGAAGGCCGGTTGCCAAAGGGCGATCCTCTGCCCGTGGCGAAAGTCGCGGCAATCCAGGCGGCAAAGAATACCAGCCAGATCATTCCCTATTGCCATCCTCTGCCGGTCGAGCATCTGGGTGTCGATTTCGAGATCGGGCGCGATTTCATCCGTGTCACCACTAAAGTGGTTGCCCATTACAAGACCGGCGTGGAGATGGAGGCGCTGACCGCGGCAGCCGTGGCCGCACTCTCCATCTATGACATGGCCAAGATGATCGACCCAGCGATGGCGATCGAACAGGTGATCCTGATCGAAAAGACCGGCGGGAAAAGCGACTTTAACCGTCCCGAGGGGGCTTAAGGTTGGCCGACGACCCGATGCCGCTCGACGATGCTTTGGCGATTGTGCGCGAGGTCGTAAGGCCCGTCGGCGGCGATGAGACGCTGTCGGTAGGCGATGCGCTGGGCCGATGTCTGGCTGCCGACGTGATTGCGCCGCGCGCCCTGCCGCCGTTCGATAATACCGCCGTCGACGGCTATGCCTTCCGCCATGGTGATGTGACCGGGCAGGGGGCCGCCGCTCTGCCGCTGCAGGGCGAATCCGCCGCTGGCATTCCCTTCTCCGGCGCCTTGCCGTCCGGCGTCGCCATACGCATCTCGACCGGCGCGGTACTTCCCGACGGCGCCGATACGGTGGCGATGCAAGAGGATTGCCGCCTCGAAGACGGCGCGGTCATTATCGATCCGGTGCCGCCGAAGGCCGCCAATGTCCGCTTCGCCGGCGGCGATATCCGCGTCGGCGAAATTGCGATCGCCGCGGGCCAACGACTGCGTCCTCAGGATGTCGCATTGCTGCATGCGTTGGGCGTGGCCCAAGTGACGGTAAAGCGCAGCCTGCGCATCGCCATCGCTTCGACCGGCACTGAACTGCGGGAGACCGGCGCGACCTTGGAAGCCGGGCAGATCATCGAAACCAATGCCGCGATGCTGGCCCAGTCGCTGGGCAACTTCCCGGTCGAGGTGACGGTGATCGACTCGCTGCCCGACGACCGCGCCTTGACCGAGGCGGCTTTGGCCAAAGCAGGGACGGCATACGATCTGATTGTCACGACAGGCGGGGTTTCCGTCGGCGACCATGACCATGTCCGCCCGGCCTTGGCCTCTCAGGGCAAGGTGCTTTTCTGGCGATTGGCGCTGCGCCCCGGAAAGCCGGTGCTGTTCGGCCAGGTGGGTGGGGCCGCGATGCTGGGCCTTCCCGGCAACCCGGTGTCGGCGATGGTCACGTTCCTGATGATCGGCCTGCCGGCGATCCAGGCCCTGCTCGGCGCCCCTGACCGTCCGGCGCCCGGCTTTATCGTGGCTCTGGCTGGCGATACCAGAAAATCGCCCAAGAACCGCGAATTTCCCCGCGCCCGCCTGATCTGGGCGGACGGCGTACCGAAAGCCGAACTCTATCGCGACCAAAGCTCCAACTTGTTGACTTCACTGTCCTGGGCCGACGGCATCCTCGATCTGCCGACAGGCATCTCTGAACTCAAGGCCGGCGATCCGGTGATCTATCGGCCATTCGCGGCGCTACTTGGTTAACCTCCCGTCATTCCCGCGCAGGCGGGAAACGAGCGTTACGAGCGATAGCGCGGAAAAGACCCATATCGCTGCGGACGCGGCTCTAGTCTGAATCCCCACGTGCGCGGGAATGACGAGGAAGAGCACTTCGCATAATTTCCCTTTCTCCCAATCGGCGAGCGCCACATGATCGGGTTAGGCGCGAAACTGCAAATTCTGCTTCTCTAATTCCTCGCGTCTCTCTAGTATCGGCGATAATCATACGGGCTGGTGTGAATACGCGCGGCTCCGATAAGGTTCGTTTTGGGGAGAGGCGCCGTGGGCGAATTCAGTCTGCCGTTTAATGCAAAGTCGGTCGCCGCCGAGGCCAGTCAGCTGACCGGCGGGCTAGAGGATTTCGGTTCGGGTCCGTTTCTTGAAGGGCTGGAGCGCTTCGTCGACTCGCTCGAGAGCGACGCCAGGCTCAATGTCGTCGGTCAGCATATAGCCAAGGGCAGGTTGTTTCAGCACACGGTCAACCGGCTTAACTATATCAATGACCGCAAGCTTTATCCCGAGATCGAAAAGCAGAAGATCGTCAAGCCG
Organism: Rhodospirillales bacterium; assembly: GCA_003165335.1. Taxonomy (GTDB): domain Bacteria; phylum Pseudomonadota; class Alphaproteobacteria; order BOG-932; family Roseiterribacteraceae; genus BOG-932. The sequence goes on from PLTD01000108.1 coordinate 10,783, forward strand.
GTGTTCATCGTCGGCCTGGGGCGCACGGGGTCGACCATCCTCCATGATATTCTGGCGCAGGACCCGGCCAACCGCGCCCCGCTGACCTGGGAGATCACCTATCCGTCGCCGCCGCCCCAGACGGCAACCTTCGAGACCGATCCGCGCATCGCGCGGACCGAGGCCGGGTTTCCGCCGATGGATTTCCGACGGGAAAAGTTCAAGGCGATGCATCCCATGGGGGCGCAACTCAGCCAGGAATGCGTCGTCATCATGGGCGACACGATGTGTACGCCGCTGTTCCACAATCAGTTCCGTGTGACCTCTTACCAGGATTGGGTGGATGACGTGGCCGACTTTCGCCATGTCTATGATTTCCATTATCAGCAGCTTCAGCATCTCCAGTCGGGCCATCAAGGCGACCGCTGGGTGCTCAAGACCGGCGCGCATATGTGGGGACTGGAGCATCTGCTCGAGACCTATCCCGACGCGCGCATCGTCTTCACGCATCGCGACCCGGTGAAATCGCTCACCTCCTATGCCAGCCTGACCGCGCTCGTTCGTGAAATGGGTAGCGACCAGGTCGACAAGTTCGATGTCGCCGAGGACTGGAATCGCCGGCTGAAGGCAAAGCTTGAGCATTCAATCGCAGTGCGGGCGGCAAAGGACTATCCGGATGCCGTTTTCTACGACATGAAATTCTCCGAGTTCGTGCGCGACCAGTTCGCCGTCGTCGAGAAGATCTATGGAGCTTTCGATTTGCCGATGTCGCAAGAAGGGGCGGCCCGTATGAAATGGTTCATCGCCGACAACCCCCAGGGAAAGCACGGCATCCACCGCTACGAGGCACACGAATATGGCATCGATCCGGCTGTCGTCCGCAAGGAATTTCGGCCCTATATCGAGCGCTTCGACCTCAAGCCTGAATAAAGATTAAAGGAACAGACATGTCCGAAAGAACGATGAAGGCCTGGCGCACCCATGCCTATGGCGAACCCCGCGCGGCCCTGGTGCTCGACACCGTCCCGGTTCCTGAGCCCGGTCCGGGCGAACTGCTGGTCAAGGCTGTCGGCATCCCGCTCAATCTCAACGATCTGGAGCGGATTCGGGGCGGCAACATGATGGCCGAGCCCAAGCATCCCTATGCTCCCGGCATGGAAGTGATGGGGATCGTCGATGCTGCCGGCCCGGGCGCCGAAGCCTTTCTGGGCAAACGTATCGTCGCCACCACCAAGGGCGCGCATGGCGGTTTTGCCGAATATTCGATCTGCCCGATCGGCGCTGCGTTCGAAATGCCGGAGTCGGTGCCGATGCCCGATGCGGCGGCGATCTATTTCCCCTTTCATCTGGCTTGGCTGGGCCTGCACGACCGCGCCAAGATCAAGGCGGGGGAAAGCGTGCTGATCCATGCCGCGGCCGGCGGGTCCGGCTCTGCCGCCATTCAACTGGCGGTCAATGCCGGCGCGCGGGTTTTCGCGACCGCCGGTTCCGATGAAAAATTGGCTTTGTGCCGCGAACTCGGCGCCGAACTGGCGATCAATTACAAGACCGAGGATTACCTCAAGATCGTGCTGGAGGCGACCGGCGGCAAAGGTGTCGATGTCGTGTTCGACAATATCGGCGAGGCGGTGATGGAAAAATCCTTCAAGGCCATTGCCTATGACGGCCGCTATCTGATCATGGGTTTTGCCTCCAACAAAAAGGTCGCGGACGAAAAATTCCTGGTTCCGCGCGCGCTCTCGATGGGCAATTTCAGCGTCTGCGGCGTGGTTCTGTCCTATGCGCCGGCTCAGGCCGTGCCGATGATGAAGGCCCATACCGGCTGGAATTTCGCCTCCAGCGCCGTCGGCGCACAGATCAACCGCAAGCTGGTCGATCTGTATCTCGCCAAGAAAATCCGCACCGTGATCGGCGAGGTCGTCCCCTTCAGCGACGTACCCCAGGCCTTCGAGGACATGGCGGCGAGCAAAACGACCGGCCGGATCATCGTGCAGGTTTAGGAATCCGCGCGGCTCGCTTCAAGATCGGCGATTCGGGCGATCATTGCGCGCATCGGATCGAAGGGCAGTTCCTCGAACCCAAACCCGCGATAGAAATCGCGCAGCCTCTCGTCCAGCGGATGGGTGATGACACCGAAGCAAACAACTTCCTTCGATAGTCTGATCGCAGTGTGCAGAGCAAAGAACATCAGGCCGCGCGCATAGCCTCGGCCCTGGTACCGCCGATCCACTGCGAGTTGGCCAAGCAAGATGACCGGAACCGGGTCCGGCCGGTTACGCCGCGCGGATTTGGGCAGATATTGCCGCTCGATCTGTGCTGCGCTGAGCGCGACATACCCTGCAACGGATCCGGTTGCGGAGTCACATATCACGCTGGTCCGCGACGTATTACCGATCTGATTGCGCCAAGCGTGACGCAAAAACCATTGATTAAGCGAGTCTCGACCGCAATCGAAGCTTGTCCGATCATCCTCGGCAGTTAGCGGTCGGGGCGGAGTCAGTCCTCCCAAGGCGGCAGAGCAGTTAAAGCCTTCCGCAGAGCGGGATTTGGTTTCGCCGGGGAGTTAACCCAACTTTCGAACGCCTCCCAATCATCCGCCGGTATCGTCACGACCCGCCGCTCAAGCATATCCATCTCCGCCGCTTCCAGGGCACGGCGGCGAACGAAATCGCTGAGATTGGTGTGCGCATGCTCCGCGGCGGCGGTGAGTAGATCGCGCTCGCTTTCGCTGACCCGCACGCTCAAGACGGTCATCGATGCCTCCTTAAAATCTGTATGACAATATCATACAGACGCTCGGGTGATACAAGCATTCAGACGCGACATTAATTTCGCTTCTGTGGCGAATTGAGCGTCGAGGAGGTCGTTGCGGCGACGTCACTCACTTCCTGTGAGATATCCATCAGAACGAGCCCACCCTCGTTGACGCGAAGCGTGACCCTAAGGATGACACCGGTATCCTTGTACTCGATCGAGTTCACTACCGGAGCATTGTCCGTCAGTGTGCTGACCGAAGATTGCGTGGCGATCGGAACCTGATTGCCGACTTCCAATTTGGCAGTCTGATTATTCAGGACCATCAACTTGGGCGCTGCAAGAACATCGGGAATTCCAGGGCACCCTCTTTAATTTGGTGGTTCCCCTCTCCAAGGTCGCCCGAGTTGAATTGCGTTTCGCCAGGGCTATTCTGATATTCTAAATCGCCGAAACGGCTTCAAGTTTTGCCCTGTGGTGGAGTTAACAAGCAAGATTCCATCTCACCCTTTCCCCCCGAGCGCCTATGCTATAAAAGCCTCAACCCTTAAGCGGGCGTGGCGGAATGGTAGACGCGCTGGATTTAGGTTCCAGTGATGAAAGTCGTGGGGGTTCAAGTCCCTTCGCCCGCACCAATATTGTCGCCTTACCGCGTCGTTGTTAGTCGTTGTTAACTGAAAGCCGAGTTCCTGCATCATGAACGTGACCGAGACTGCCCATGAAGGGCTAAGCCGCACATGGCGCGTCGTCGTCTCCGCAACCGAGATCGGCGCGAATGTCGATCGTCGCCTGACCGAGCTCAGCAAGACGATTAAACTGCCGGGCTTCCGGCCCGGCAAAGTGCCCTTGTCGCTCGTCAAAAAGCGCTATGGCTCGTCGGTCATGGGCGAAGTGCTGGAAAAGACGGTGCAGGACAGCTCCAGCAAGCTGCTGCAGGACAATGACGTGCGCCCGGCTTTGGAGCCCAAGATCGAGGTCGTGTCCTTCGCCGAAGGCACCGACCTGGAATATACGATGGCGGTCGAAACTCTACCGGAAATCGAACCGGCGGATCTGACGGGCCTAAAGCTCGAGCGGGTCGTAGCACCGGTTGAAGACAAAGCGATCGACGAAGCGCTTGAGCGGATCGCCAACAGCAATAAGGAATTTGAGCCGGTCAAGAAGGCCCGCGCAGCGAAGAAGGGCGATCAGATCGTCATCGATTTCGCCGGCACCGTGGATGGCGAAGCACGCGCGGGCATGGACGGCCAGGATTATCCGCTGGAGCTCGGCGCCGGAAATTTCATTCCGGGCTTTGAGGAACAGTTGATCGGGATCAAGCCGAAGGAAGAACGGACCATCACGGTCAAGTTCCCGGACGAATATCATGCCGCCGAATTGGCCGGCAAAGAGGCGCAATTCGTCGTAACCGCGAAAGAATTGCGCGCGACTGTCAAAGTGAAGCTCGATGACGAGTTCGCCAAGAAGCTCGGCGTGGCTGACATGGAAACTTTAAAGAAGACCGCCCGCGATCAGATCGAGTCCGAATATGGCCGGCTGACGCGCCTCAAGTTAAAGCGCGGTTTGATGGATGCCCTGGCTGAGCGTCATGACTTCCCGGTTCCGCAGGGCATGGTCGATCTCGAGTTCGAATCGATCTGGAAGCAGGTTCAGCCGGAACTGACGGCCGAAGAAAAAGCCAAGCCGGAAGACGAGATCAAAGCCGAATACCGCACGATCGCAGAACGCCGGGTTCGCCTTGGGCTGCTGCTGAGCGAGATCGGCAAGCGCAACAGCATCCAGGTAACCCAGGAAGAGCTCAATCGCGGTCTGATCGCTGAGGCTCGTCGCTATCCCGGGCAGGAGCGCGAGGTGCTCGACGCCTATCGCAATAATTTCCGCGCACTCGATGCCTTGCGCGCGCCCATCTATGAGGACAAGGTTGTCGACCATATATTGACTGGTGTCACCTTGACCGATCGCGCCGTCACGCCGGAAGAATTGGCCCGCGAGGACGACGAGACGGAGACGGTGGCAGGCTGAACCTTCGAGAAAGATCCGCGCCATGGCTTATGACGATATTCAGATGAACACGATGGTGCCGATGGTGGTCGAACAGACCAGCCGCGGCGAGCGCGCCTATGATATTTTTTCACGGCTCCTCAAAGAGCGGATCATCTTCCTGGTCGGCGGCGTCAATGACGCCGTTGCCAGCTTGGTTTGCGCTCAGCTTCTGTTTCTCGAATCCGAGAACCCGAACAAGGACATTCATTTCTATATAAATTCCCCGGGCGGCATCGTGACCTCGGGTCTGGCGATCTACGATACGATGCAATATATCCGGCCGGATATCTCGACCGTTTGCATCGGGCAGGCTGCATCGATGGGCTCGCTGCTGCTGGCTGCGGGGGCCAAGGGCAAACGTTTCGCACTGCCGAATGCACGGATCATGGTCCATCAGCCTTCCGGCGGCGCCGAAGGGCAGGCGGCGGATATCGAAATCCACGCCCGCGAAATTCTGCGCATGCGTCAGCGGTTGAACGAAATCTATGTCGCGCATACCGGCCAGACGCTGGAACAGATCGAACTGGCGCTGGAGCGGGACAAATTCCTCGATCCGCATGAGGCCAAGGCATTCGGAATCGTCGACGAGGTGGTCGACAGCCGCCCCAAGCCGCTGGAAGCGGTTGCTTGACGTAAAAACCGCGCTGGAAGTGGTTGCTTGACGAAGGCTGAATTCAACTGCGCTTTCTGTGATATAAGGCCCGGCAGGAACAGCTTGCCGGGCCTTAATTTTTGAAACGCTACTAGTCAATGATGGTGATCGACACGCGCCGATGAGAGATCTCTTCCGCCCGCCGCTCCGCAACCTCACCCTCTCCGTCATCTATATGATGGTGATCTTCGTTCTCGCGACGGCCGGATATATGGCGGTGGGGTGGAGCTTCGCCGACGCCATCTACATGGTCGTGCTCACGATCTACACCGTCGGCTACGACGAAGTTCATCCGATCGTGACACCTTTGTTGCGCAACATCACAATGGGCACGATCGTGCTTGGTTGCACCGGCATGATCTTCTTTACCAGTTCGCTGGTACAATTCATCACAATCAACCAACTGCAACTCGTGCTCGGAACCAAGCGCATGCAAAGCCAAGTCGACAAGCTTAAAGACCACATTATCGTGTGCGGATTCGGTCGGATCGGCCAGATGTTGGCGCACGAATTGAAGGCGGGCGCTGCGCAATTCGTCATTCTCGAACGCAGCGAAAATCGCGCTGCCGAGGCCCGTATCTTGGGCTATTTAACGGTCCAGGCCGATGCGACGGACGAAGGAGGGCTAAAGCAGGCCGGCATCGATCGCGCGCGCATCCTGGCAACGGTGCTTCCTGACGATGCCGCGAATGTGTTCATTACCTTGTCCGCCCGAAGCCTAAATCGCTCGATCGAGATCATCGCCCGAGGAGAGTTGCCCACGACCGAGAAAAAGCTTCGGCACGCCGGGGCCGACAAGGTGGTTCTGCCCACGCATATCGGGGCAGAGCGCATCGCCGAGATGATCCTTTACCCTGAAGCGTCCCGATTTGAGCGTGATAAGACCAAAACGCGCGATTTCGAACGCACGCTGAATACCTATGGGCTGCAAATGGATATCGCAGTCGCGGCCGAGGAAGGAGCCTTTACGGGCCTGACGATTGATGAAATCGAGAGCCGGACGAAAGGCGCGTTCCTGATCGTTCAGTTGAAACACCGCAGCGGCAAAACGATCGATCGTCCGCCCGGCGATACCAGGGTCGAAGTGGGAGACGGGGTGGTCGTCATTGGCCGCAACGGGATCGTTGGCCTATTGGCGCATGCTGAAGGTTAAGCCGACTCTGTTCGAACTGGTCAGGCAGATCGCGACCTTGCCCGATTGAGGCAGATTGGCGCACGCGATTTTTGAACGGTGGCCTTTGCCGATCGAGAATATTGCGCCGGTTTTCTGCCGAAGGACCCTGCAGTGGTTGGTTTCCGTCGGGCGATCGGACTCGGCCAGCGTGCCGAATCTGCGGTTCGACGCTTGATTCAGGCCAGCTTCTGCAAATCGCGGGGCGTAATCCAAGGACAACGGCCGTCGAACTCGGGCATAGGACGGATGCACACCGCGCGCATCAAATTTTCTCGAATTTTTCAAAGATTCTCGCGGGATTCTCATTCGGCGGTGACAATACGGTGTCGACTCACGATTGGCACCGAACGAATGGCGCACTAAGCTTTCATTTGTGTCAGTCTTGCTGTCGCTTGAAGCTGGCGATGATCGGGCCATCTTATGCGATGAGGGTTGTGCCTTATCGCCGGCAAAATGGGATAGGCTGAACCTGTCACCCGAGTCCCGGGGAGCACGCCGAGAGCGGATGCGAACCGGACAAGTTTAGGAAGGACTTAATGATGACGAAATCCGCGGGATCGATCTATCCGGTGTTGCCGCTACGGGACATCGTCGTTTTCCCGCACATGATCGTTCCGTTGTTCGTCGGCCGGGAAAAGTCCGTGCAGGCGCTCGACGACGTCATGCGGGACGACAAACAGATACTCTTGGTCACTCAGAAAAATGCCGGTCAGGATGATCCGACAGCTGATGATATCTATCGCGTCGGCACTATCGGAACCGTATTGCAGTTGCTGAAGCTGCCGGACGGCACGGTTAAAGTTCTGGTCGAGGGTGTGCATCGCGCCCGCATTGTGAATTTCACCGACAACGCAACCTTTTTCCAGGCCGAGGCGGAGGCCTTGGAAGACAGTCTGGGACAAGGGCAGGAGCTTGAGGCTTTGTCGCGGGCCGTGATCGCGCAATTCGAGCAATATATTAAGCTGAACAAGAAGATCGCGCCCGAGGTTCTGGTTTCGATCAACCAGATCGACGAGCCGTCTAAGCTGGCCGATACCGTCGCCTCGCACCTCAATCTCAAGATTCCCGAAAAGCAGCAGCTTTTGGAGCTCGAGACGATCAGCGAGCGGCTTGAGCGCGTCTACGGGCTGATGGAAAGCGAGATCGGGGTTCTCCAGGTTGAAAAGCGCATCCGCAATCGCGTGAAGCGCCAGATGGAGAAGACCCAGCGCGAATATTACCTGAATGAGCAGATGAAGGCCATTCAGAAGGAGCTGGGCGACTCCGACGAGCGCGACGATATCGCCGAATTCGAGGAGAAGATCGAGAACACCAAGCTCTCGAAAGAGGCCAAGGACAAGGCTGTCGCCGAGCTGAAGAAGCTCAAGCAGATGAGCCCGATGTCGGCCGAGGCGACGGTGGNNACCTCGACTGGATGCTGTCGATTCCGTGGAACAAGCGGACCAAGATCAAGAAGGACATCATGCTCGCCGAAAGCGTGCTCGATTCCGATCATTACGGGCTGGATAAGGTCAAGGAACGCATCCTGGAAT